>NZ_JBFTMA010000694.1:0-2359 GCF_056396725.1 Bacillus sp. 05T31 | reverse complement strand
AGTTTCTGTAGCTGCAAAAACGAGACCGACTACAAATAATATAACAGTCAATTTCGTTTATACGCCGAAAGAAGAACGGAAAAAAGGGTACGCATCTAATTGTGTAGCTGCACTTAGTCAACGTATGTTAGATGAAGGCTACAAAACGACCACATTATATACCGATCTAGCGAATCCAACATCTAATAAAATTTATCAAGAAATTGGTTATGAGCAAATTATGGAGTCTGTACTTATATTTTTRGAGAAATAGAATGAAAAGGCRCGCTATWWTAGCGTGCCTYTTYKYTATTCATCAATTCGAAYWACYTCRCCYTGCGGRAARTYCTCAGTTTCTAGTAAGYTACGAATAGCTTTCGCAACATATTCAGGTGACAGTAGMTTTCCTTCTTCTTTTAAWGYGRYRAAKMGRTCTAAGTTWRTAAAGTCTTCYTTATTTGTWTCACGAATTKGTGCTTGCATATTTGTATCAACAACACCTGGCGCAAAAGCGATGATTTTTACAGGATGTTCTTTTTCCGCTTCTTCAGTAGCAACGCACTGGGTAAACATATTTACACCAGCTTTCGTTGTACAATAAGCTCCCCATCCAAAATAAGGATTTTTTCCTGCGCCAGATGAAATGTTTATAACGCGTTTATCTACTTTCCAGTCTTTCGTATGTTTCATGAAAGCGGAAGTAAGGATCATCAGTGCGATTAAATTAATTTGAACGTTCGTAATCAATAGTTCACTTTCTGATTTTTCGATGGGTTTTATTGGTGCAACTGTGCCTGCATTATTAATTAAATGAATAGATGAGACAGTGTCTTCTTCAATAGATGAAAAGATTTCGTTAAAGCGATTTTCTAAATTATGTACATCTTGAAGATCTRCGGAATGGAAAATACAATTGCTGTTCTTTTGCTCTGCGAGTTTTGTAAGCTCTTTATTTTCTCTCCTAGAAATAGAGATGACTGTTGTATTTTCTTCTAACAATTGTGCGGCGATTGCCTCACCTAAACCTTGTGAAGTTCCTGTTACGATAACGTAGCGCATAGTGTAGTAAACTCCTCTCCATATATGTGGAATTTTGTTGGACAACGTACATTGTATAGTTTGTCTACATTTTATAGTATAGAGCACTTTTTACTATAAATGAAATGAGATGATTGTGTGCCTTTTATGAATCGCTTTACAACAACAGTAACTGGTGCCGTCACGTTCACTGGGAACACGTTAGGACTAAGTCCTACATCGCCTGCACCAAATAATAACTTCGGTACGATTGATGTGTTTACAACGGTAAATACATCGCTTCAAGTGCCTGGATTCCCAGCAGGAACAACGAATGACTGGCCATTAAATTCTTCAAGTGCAATTTTGAACCTTCCAGCAGGGAGTAGTGTTTTATACGCAGAACTAGTGTGGGCCGGCACATACCGGACAGATACAGAGGATGTTACAGCGTTTTTAAATGATAATATTTCATTTACAACACCAGCAGGAACATTTTCTGTTGCACCAGATCCTGCAACTGCTCAGCAGGGCTCAGTTGGAAACCAGTTTTATTACGTTAGATCTGCCAATGTAACAAATTTTGTTAACGCAGGGGGAGGGGGAACATATACAACTGGAGGTGTCCCTGCTGCAAGAACTGCTGCTAATCCAACAATTAGTCGCTCAGCAGGTTGGACTCTTGAGGTAGTGTATCAAAATGCGAGTTTACCACTTCGGAATTTATCAGTGTATGCAGGTCAAGAAATCATCGATGCTTCATCACCACCAGTTGATGCTACTATTTCAGGTTTTGCTACCCCGGCGACAGGTTCTGTTACAGGAAGGGTGCTTGTAACTGCTCAAGAAGGTGATTCTAACATTGCTGGAGATCAACTTCGTTTTGGACCGAATGCAAATGCTACAGTTGCTTTATTTGGACCGAGAAATCCTACAAATAATTTCTTTCAATCACAAATTTGTAATGATAGTGGCAATCTAGATACGAGCGGCACATTTGGAGATTTGAATCAGCCGTTAGGRATMGCTTTRGCSGTYCGAAGACAAGGGTGGGATATTACRAAYGTAGATGCWTCATCRTCATTAGTWAATAATCAAACKTCAGCRACWGTTCGYTTCRTTACAAATGGAGATGGGTATGCAGCGTCTGGTTTTGGTGTTCAAATAGATGCGACGGGGCCAATTATAAATCCTGTTAAATCGGTTGATAAAACAGTTGCGGCAGTTGGAGATATTCTCACCTATACGATTACCGTTCCGAATACAGGGTCAGGAAGTGCAGATAACGTTGTATTACAAGACAGTATTCCGAATGGAACGACATTTATAGCTGGTAGTGTTACAGTGGGGGGAGTAACGCAGC
>NZ_JBFTMA010000693.1:0-2368 GCF_056396725.1 Bacillus sp. 05T31 | reverse complement strand
GACGTTCACGTTGTTTGTTTCGTTCAGTTTTCAAAGAACTTGTTTGCCGCTCATTTGCGACTCCCTTATGTTAACATTTTCATATTTCAATGTCAACCAAGTTTTTTTATTTCTTTTGTCGCTTTCTTCGTTGTTGCTATCGGCGACTTGTCCTATATTACACCTCTATATAATAATAGTCAACATTTCTTTTTCATTTTCTAAAAAAAAATCCCACACACTCATACCTCATCTTTATTTTACATATATATATAATCAAGATACATGAAAGGAGTGCATCAATTGTTGGATCCTTCCTTATTACACATCATTAGTACTAATGCAAGAAGCCCACACTATCATAGAAACTTTCCTCTCATTCTATTTTGGAGTCAAAAAAGTGGTTGTACTTCCCTTGCTAAGTGGTTTTTTTACCAGATTGATTTATTACAAACAGCTTTAAACTATCACCCCTTCATCCATAATTTCGAATATGAAATATACAAAAGTACACCGGCCTATAATATACGGCTGAGTGTAGCACTACGAGATAAACAAAAGGAAACTTTCAAACTGGTTCGCAATCCGTTTAGAAGAGCAGTCAGTTCTTTCGTGTCCTTAATTGCACCTCCTTATGTAGAAAATGAAGAATGGAAACCCATTCGAAAGTTTTTATATCAAAATGAAAATTCTCCTAAAGGAATCTCATTCAAACAATTTTTATACTACCTATTTACTAAAGGTGCTCATGCAAATGATATTAACGCTCACTTTACACAACAATATATAGCAGCTGAAGAAGAGTATGTAACCAATTATATATACTTAGAAAATTTCTATCAGGAAATGAAAGAATTAGAAAAACATTTCGAATTAAAACCTGCACCGATAAATGAGTTTTCAACATCATGGCATCATCAAACCCCTGCCATGATTTATAAAGGGAATTTCAGCGATGCCGATATTACTGATCCTTTATTCCCTCGTCACCCGACTTTTGAAAGCTTTTATGATGATGAATGTATACAGCTCGTCAAAACAATATTTCAAAAAGATTTCGATACATATAGATATAACAAAGAATATCCCTACTAATTTAAGTCCATTATCTTCGCTAAATATAAAAAGATACCTTATACATATATATGAGGTATCTTTTTAACATTTAAACTATATAAAACATACAATTTAACAGTCCCTACTATCCATTTTATTACCCTTTAATAGATTACGTAACTTTTGCTTATCCGCCCATCCTACTCCAATTAAAACTAGACTCCCTCCCATTATTATCTTCCATGTCAGAGATTCATTTAATAGGATAATTGAAGTAATGATACTTATTAACGGCAATCCATTTAAGTATAGTCCACTTATTGATGCCGAGACCGTCTCTAGCGCTTTATTCCAGAACCAATATGCTAAAATTGTTGCCCCAATAATAAGGTATAATACACTAAATCCAATCTTCCATGTTTCGATTTTTGGGAAACCGTAGTAAAAAAATTCTATCATTGCAAATGGCAACACAATAGCTGCACCTACCATTAGTGTTACTGTAGTGAAAACTTTATTAGATAAACGTCGTTCTTGTTTTGGCCGTTTTAACAAAACTGTGTAGAACGCAAATAAAAAGGTACTTAATAAAATAAGTATATCTCCTATTAAAGACACCTCTTGATTAGTATCGCTAGATGGAATTGTAATAAAGAGCACTCCTATAGCGCCCAACATAATTCCGATCCAATAATCCATCTGAATTTTCTCTTTCAGAAAGAACGCTGAAAAAAGAATTGTAACTAATGGCAATGCAGCATCAATAATACTAACATGTAATCCACTTGTTAAAGAAATACCATAGGATGTGAACATAAAGTACCCAGCTACACCAGTAAAAGACAGTAAACTCATTCTTTTCCACGGAATATGTTTATGTATAACTGCTTTTTATAGTTCGTTAAATGAGAAAAACATACAAATCCCMCCYGCRARGAAAAGACGAATAAATAACAAA
This sequence comes from Bacillus sp. 05T31, assembly GCF_056396725.1. Lineage (NCBI taxonomy): Bacteria > Bacillati > Bacillota > Bacilli > Caryophanales > Bacillaceae > Bacillus > Bacillus sp. 05T31. The sequence continues at coordinate 375 of NZ_JBFTMA010000693.1, read as the reverse complement.
GTAAAYGGTTGAATRGATTCTAATGCCCATTTYGTTGGYGCAATGGCTGTCCCCCATAATATAACAGCCACTAATAACATGCATATTTCTTTCATAATCCCCACACCCATCAAAAARTATATGTTAACTACCTTAATTATAGATTTTTTCTTAWGTAAAATCCCTTAAAAATACAAAAAGGTTAAGTGAAAAAGAACTGGATAGCTATTTTTCACTTAACCTTTTCATATAAGATCAAAAACATTATTGTTCATTCGACAACTAAATTAACACAAAAAGGTAATCCTTACCTTCTATTTATATTTAAACGTATTACTTTATCATCCAAATTTTATTTTATACCATTTCTATTTCATTATTTTTTCATCTTTAGGG
>NZ_JBFTMA010000692.1:0-2371 GCF_056396725.1 Bacillus sp. 05T31 | reverse complement strand
TTTTCAATGTGTTCATCACTATAGTGCAATTTCTTTAGGTCAGATACCATTTTATCTGCATCATAATACTTATCTACTTTTCTATACTCTGACTGTGTAAGTCCATATGTATTTAAAGTACAACCTACTAGCATGAAACTAAAACTTAATCCTGCTATTGCGATACCCTTAAATAATTTATTAATATTCATTTTAAACTTATCCCCTTTTTCTTTTAGTAATTCTTTTCTTCAACAATAGACAGACCTTCATGTGTTTTTGCATTGTCTGCTGCGTCAGTTTAGTTTTCCTAACTTATTGTTTCAGTCTTAACTTGAATTTCTTCCTTATAATTATAAAAGGGATATACCTAAACATATAACTGCTAGTAAAATATATCCTTATATTATTTTATAATGATAATAATTAATGAGTCAAAGTGATTTGCGAAAACTATCAACTCAGATACATACTTTTATAGAAATACAGGAGGCTTTTTTACATTAAAAAACTCACCATCCAACAGAAATGGCGAGATCCTTATATATTATTTAATATCTTGTTTTCTCTAATGCTTTTCTTCTTAATTAACAAATAACTGCACTATACGTTATATAAGCTAAAATATCTGAAAGGTTTACTCTGATAAAAGCCAAATGACTACAAATATTCCTGTAACTGCCGCACCTCCGAAAAATCCTACCAATATTTTCCCATGAGTACCATTAACAACTTCTTTTAAATCTGCTTTTGCCTTTTTCTTGTCTTCTCCTGTTGAAAAGAGATAACTAATAAAATGTACGACTAGTGAAACTAATGCCGCGATTATTTCTATCATTACTTATGTACCTCCCTAATATATGTGCGCTATTAATTAACCAATAATTGCCTTATAAATTATATCAGCTAGGGTACATGGAAGTATAACAAATTATTTATATAACTTATTTTATTAATCGATATATTAAAAAAAGACACCGAATAATTCCTTAGCGTACGAAATTCGCGAAATGTTGGTGCTACCCCATCGCCATCAAGCTAAGATTATATAAGTTTAATTTCACGTGAAATTTTTTCGTTTTTCTAAAGATCCAGTGTAAGTTCTTTAAAGATTTGCATACCAAATAAACCCTATCGGGTTTCAATTTTTTGGATTACGCTACATGATTGTGAGACATAGAAAAGTTGTATACGACGCCTAAGATATCAAAGACTGTTTTCTTCTCATACCTATGGGATTTTCGTCCATTTTTCTGTAAGAGATTAAACATACGAAAGAGAATCTTTGTTAATTCTTGGGTGTCTTTTTGTAAAGATTGATAAATAAGTGGAAAATAATCTTTGATGATATAAATTGCTTTATATTCACTTAATTCTCGTTTCTTCTTGATGAGGAGTAATTGGCGCATTTGAAACATGGTGGAGGAACAAAGAAGGATACTTATTAATTGTCCGTATAAGTGACACTCTAGTCGTTCTAATTTTACAGAATTACAGTGATGAATACGAAAAAATGATTTCCAGGTTTTAAAAATAAGTTCAATTTGCCAGCGTAAGGAATAAAAATCGTATACTTGTTCCTTTGGTAGATATTCTAAAGGAATATTTGTAATGTAAAAGTTAATTGCACTAAGCCTCTTACTACGTTCTTTATAGGTAATTTGCTTCTTATGTTCTTTAGATGCTAAATCCTTTTGCCTACGTTTCATTTGCGTTTCAGTTAATTTGTACAAAATGAGTCTTGCAGGAAGTTTTTGATGCATTCCAATATAAACCTCAGGAATTTCATATGTTTCACCTGACTTTAATTGGTCAATGAATTGCTCCATATCTAATTGGATGTACTCAGAGTGCTTTTTTATTGTTCCATTTTGAAAGTATTCAGGCTCTTTATTCTTCTGATATATACGTGTATTGAGCTTTAACCTTGAAATAAAATAGGCATTACACTCTTCTATAGTATGTAAGTCTTTTAAATCGAAGTATCCTAAATCACGTATACATACATCGTTCGGTTGAAGGGACGCTAAACAAGTAGAACCATACGTTTTATCATTGTGCTTTCCCGATCCTACATGAACATGAAGAAATTGACCACTTAGTAAATCATACTCTAGTTGAATTTTTACGCCAGCATTTTGCCCACTACCACCGGAACCTTGATATGTAGAAACGAATTTATCCGGAATCTGAAAATGTGTAGAATCCAATACACGAATACGCCGAAAATAGTTTGCATACAAAGTTGGAATCTTGCTAGAAGAACAAAATTGTTGGTGAAGTAAATGTGCTAAGAGTTGTTGTAAAAACTGAACAGCCTGAGAATTAAAACGTTGATTGAGTCCTTCGGGACTCATAGAAATACCTGTGTTAGCTTCTAATCGACTACATA
>NZ_JBFTMA010000691.1:0-2375 GCF_056396725.1 Bacillus sp. 05T31 | reverse complement strand
ATATGAAGGCGTGGCTGTGCGCTATAGTGAAATTGAGATAGAAACATGAGAAAACAAGATGGATTTGCAATGCCAGGAACAATTATTTTTCTTATTTTATTCATTTCTTTTTTGATGTACGAAACGAATATGTTACTTTCGGATAAAAAATTTTATTCTGAAATAGAACAAAGTTTTTTCATGGAGGAACTTGTTGATCGCGCTATTTCAGATATAAAAAGAGAGTTACAGCAAAAAGAAAAAGAGGATGTTTTTTTATTTCAGTATGAAAGAGGAGAAGTGAGTGGAAAGTACGTCTTTGAAAATGATGTTATTATCATTTCGTTGCAATGTGTTACAAAACAGAGAGTTTTCTATACAGTGAGCTTTCGGTATAGGGAAAAGGATAATAAAATATTTGATTGGGTAGAAGGATAATATGTAAATATATGGAGAAGAACCATGAGTTTCTATTGTGGAGGGAGTCAATTTCTTTGAGGAAAGGGATAAGAATAATCGTCAAAAGTTTAAATTTTCTCAAAAAAGAGAAAGGTAGAAAGAATATGATATATTCATGCTATCCAATCATTTTTTTCTAGGGAGATAAGGAAATGACAAATAACAATCAAATAGGTGAAAATAAGGAACAAACTATTTTTGATCATAAAGGAAATACGATTATGACAGAGGATAGGGAAATACAAATTATTTCAAAATTCGAAGAACCTCTTATTGTCGTATTAGCAAATGTATTAAGTGATGAAGAGTGCGATGAATTAATTGAATTGTCTAAAAGTAAGATGGAACGTTCTAAAGTTGGTTCATCACGTGATGTAAATGATATTCGAACGAGTAGTGGTGCATTTTTGGAAGAGAATGAACTAACTTCGAAGATTGAAAAACGAATTTCATCTATCACGAATGTTCCTGTAGCGCATGGAGAAGGATTGCACATTTTAAATTATGAAGTAAATCAAGAATATAAAGCGCACTATGATTATTTTGCGGAACATAGTAGATCAGCTGCTAATAATCGTATAAGTACTCTTGTGATGTACTTAAATGATGTAGAAGAAGGCGGAGAAACATTCTTTCCGAAATTAAATCTTTCTGTACACCCTAGAAAGGGAATGGCAGTATACTTTGAGTACTTTTATCAAGATCAATCACTAAATGAGCTTACGTTACATGGAGGGGCACCTGTTACGAAGGGCGAGAAATGGATTGCAACGCAGTGGGTGAGAAGAGGTACTTATAAGTAAAAGTGAGCCAGCTTGTTTGATTACGAGAAAATAGTGAGTATGTTACGTTTTGTTCTTCATAGCATAAGAAGAACAAAACGTTTTTTTATTAAATAAAGTAACATCTTTCGTTATAATAACAAATAATAACGGATGATTGAGAGGAACAAAAATGAAATCTATATACATAACTGGCTATATGGGAGCCGGGAAAACAACAATTGGAAAAGTGTTAAGTAAAGAACTTCATATGGATGTTGTAGATACAGACCAAAAAATTGAAGAGAAGCAAGAGAAGGCAATTCGTGATATTTTTGCCGAAGAAGGCGAAATGGCTTTTCGGGAATATGAAAGTGAAATGTTACGTTCACTACCGGTTCAGAATGTAATTATTACAACGGGTGGAGGGATTATTGAACGAGMGGAAAATCGAAAGTGGATGAAGGAAAATGGAACTGTTGTGTATTTATATTGCGATCCACATGTAATTGCAGAAAGGCTTCGTGAAGATACGACACGTCCACTATTTCAGAAGAAAGATATAGATGCATTTATAACGAAATTTGAATCGCGCCGAGCTTATTATGAAGAGGCTGATATTCATATCGATACGACAAATAAGTCGGTAAAGCAAATTATGAATGAATTAAAGCAAAAGATTAATGAATAAAAAAGTGGACATACTAATCAAGTAGAGGTGATGATAATATGTCTACTAATGATTATGTACGCTTTGTGACACAGCAATTTGTGTCATATATGGATGCTCCAAAAGAGGATCGAAAACAACAGAAACAACAACGTCGTGCGGAGAAAGAGCCATTCTTAAATAAATGGTTTGGTGTTATGCCACTGAGCGCTGCTTTGTTTTATCGAAATGTAAAAAATAAAAGAAAAAAATCAAGCTAACTTTTTCGTAATATGTCTGGAAAAATAAAGACCCCCTAGTGCAATAAGCTGCTAGGGGATCTTTATTTATTGTTGCACAGATTCTTTTTCTTCAGTAACCGCATGTATCTTATTATTTACCCATACAAACCCTATTCCGATGCAAATAGAAATACCCCAGCCAACAGCGGTCATAATAGCTCTCATTTCACCATATCCATCTACACCGAAAACAGAGATGAAATAGATTTTCAAGAAGCTTTTTAA
>NZ_JBFTMA010000690.1:0-2378 GCF_056396725.1 Bacillus sp. 05T31 | reverse complement strand
ATGTTATTACTTCCAGTATACTTGCAAAACATTCGCGGTTTTACACCGATGGAATCTGGTTTATTATTACTTCCAGGATCATTAATTATGGGGATCATGGGACCAGTTGCAGGTAAACTATTTGATAAGTATGGTATTCGTCCGTTAGCAATTGTCGGATTAGCCATTACAACATATGCGACATATAAATTTACAACGTTATCGATGGATACACCGTATAGCGTTATTATGACGGATTATATTATACGCTCAATTGGTATGTCATTCATTATGATGCCAATTATGACAGCTGGTATGAATGCACTGCCGATGAAATTAATTTCTCACGGTACAGCAACGCAAAATACGTCAAGACAAGTAGCTGGTTCAATTGGAACAGCGATATTAATCACGCTTATGACGCAACAAACTACTGCTCACGTAGCGGATTACGGCAATATGTTAACAACGTCAAACCCGATTTTAGTTGATAAAGTACACGGTATGGGCCAAAACTTAGCGGCATTAGCCGGATCAGCTCAAGCAGGAGATGCGATGAGTACACAACTATTATTCGGACAAATTTCAAAGCTATCTGCAATTAACGGTATTAACGATGCCTTCTTAATTGCAACTATATTAGCCGGTATTGCTTGGGTGTTATCGTTCTTCTTACCATCAGGCAATAAACCAAATAGAAAAGCAGGGAATTAATTTCCCTGCTTTTTTGTCTTTTAAAGAGTTAGATATAAAAAATGATAACCAGCTACGGAGCACAGCCCTGTTATAAACAAAATTGTTCCCATAGCACGAATGCTGGATATTTGTCTTCCACTTATAATAGCTAATAGTCCAGCTAAAGAGAAGAAACACCAATATAAAGTTCCTGAAATTGGAACCATCCCCTCTAAATCTATTCCAAAACCTATACAAATGATAGGAACAAAGATAAGCGATATGCTAATCAAACCAGCTATAATAGTAAGTGATTTACGATATTTAATGCCAGCAATAATTAAAAAAATGCCAACGATGAATTGGCATAACATCAAAGTAAGAGCCAAAACCATCCAAGTTAATATTCAAAACACTTCTGTATTACCTCCGATAAAATATTATATATAGAATGAATCCCCTACAGACATAAGTACCCAGAAAATAACCCCTAATATGCCAGCGATAAAAATAATGAATCCCATATTACGTATACTTTTAATCTTTGCCTGTAATCCATTTAATCCTGCCAATAATCCAGTTAAAGAAAACAGTATCCAATATAAAGTAGTTGAAATAGGGAGGATCGTATCGCTGTTCACCCCCATGCCCAAAAAAACAAAAGGTAGTGTGACAAAAGATAGGCTAAGTAGCCCCATTAAACCCACAAATAATTTAAGATGTTTAATGCTAGTAATAATTAAAAAAATACCACCGAAAAATCCGCACAAAACAAGAAGTGGCATATAAAAAATCCAAAGTAAGCTCGACATAAATAATCTCCTTCTATGGTGATGAGTTATATTTTACTACATGAGGTTTATTTTGGATATTATTAATAAATATGTATAAATTGATAGAAATGAGAAGCAACGATACGAATTAATAGATGTAGAGAACGTTAGAGAGGAGGGGACATATGAAAATTACAGAAGAGAACGTTGCAATGCAACTACGGAAAAGGAACGAAAAAGCATTATATTTTATTATCGACCGGTACGGCGGACTTATAAAAAGTATTATTCAGAAGCATTTAGCCTCTTTTCAAGATGTACAAGAGGAATGCATGGATGATGTGTTATTGGCAATTTGGAATCATATTGAAAAGTATGATGAGGAGAAAAATACTTTGAAAAATTGGATTGCAGCTATTACAAAATATAAATCTATCGATTATGCGAGGAAATATGCGAAGACAGTAAATGAAAAAGGATTAGATCAAATAGGTGAAATAGCGGTACATACCGATACTACTAAAAATGAAATTAGTAATGATATGGAACATATATTAGATCATTTAAAGAAGAACGATAAAGAAATCTTTATGAAGCATTACGTTGAAGAAGACAGTGTAGAAGATATTGCAGAGAAAATGGGGATGAAAACTTCTTTTATATACAATCGTCTGTCGAGAGGCCGGAAGAAGCTAAGGGCATTATTTTTACATAATCGAATGWAGTAAATAAGAAAAGAGGTGAAGGAAATGAAAGATCCGTATGAAATGTTAAATGATATAAAAATTGATGAAAATGAATATAAAGAAGTTAACTTAACTCATATAGAGAAAAAGCAAATACAAAAGCGAATTAGCAAAAAGATAAGAAAGAACAAAGGTCATACGAAACGTAATATAGCTATTGTAACATCGGCTGCGGCATTATTTATCATGATGATGACTGTAGATA
>NZ_JBFTMA010000689.1:0-2379 GCF_056396725.1 Bacillus sp. 05T31 | reverse complement strand
GCATAGAGGCAATTCGAAATGTAGTACCAAAGAATACGACGTTACGTTTAGATGCAAATCAAGGATGGAAACCGAAAGAAGCGGTTTCTATTATTAGAGAAATGGAGAATAGAAATTTAAATATAGAATTTGTAGAACAACCAGTTCATGCAAAAGATTGGGAAGGATTAAAGTACGTGAAGGACAATGTACAAACGCCTATTATGGCAGATGAAAGTATGTTTTCGGCAAGCGATGCATTAAAGATTGTCCAAGGAGGATATGCAGACCTACTTAATATTAAATTAATGAAATGCGGCGGCATACGAGAAGCATGGAAAATTGCAGATATTGCGGAAGCAGCAGGTGTGAAATGTATGGTTGGAAGTATGATGGAACCTTCACTTTCAGTTAGCGCTGTTGCCCATTTAGCTGCGGCACATCCGAATATTCATTACTTTGATCTTGATGCACCGTTATGGTTAGTAGAAGAGCCAGAAGGGATGACTTACAMTGGTCCAAAGGTAAACCTGCATTCTRTAGTGAATATACAATCTTAGAAGTAGTACCTAGTAAACTATCTTWTAAGGGGGATATATATGAAAAAAGTAGGAACTGCATTTTTRACAACYTTATTTATATTTTCATCGTTTACWTCGGYRAATGCTGAAGAGAAGAAGGATARTAAAGCATTTATAGATGTATCTGCTGCAACGTTATGGACTGCACCAGATTCATTACGACCAATTGATGCACCGAGTGCGACAAATCCAGTTGATTTATGGAAGTGGACGAAATCAATGACGCTAGATGAGAAGCTTTGGTTAACGAGTGCAAATAAATTAGAAACGCAAGCGCTACTCGGTCAAGAAGTAACAGTAATTGATAAAAAAGGTGATTGGGTAAAAGTACTAGTGCACGGACAGCCAACGCCGCGAAATGAAGAAGGGTATCCAGGGTGGATGCCTGAGAAACAATTAACGTATAATCAGGAATTTGCAGATAAAACAAACGAAGCTTTTGTATTAATAACGAAACCGACAGCAATTGTATATATTAACCCTTCTGAAAAACATAAATCGCTAGAAGTCAGTTATAATACGCGTTTACCGCTATTAAGTGAAGATACGATCTCATACCGCGTATTGTTGCCAAATGGTCAGAAGGCGTGGCTACGGAAAAATGATGGAACTGTTTACCATTCTCAAAATGATATTCCGACTCCAACCGCTGATGACTTAATAAACACCGGAAAAATGTTTTTAGGATTACCGTATATATGGGCTGGTACAAGTGGTTTTGGATTTGATTGCTCTGGATTTACACATACGATTTATAAATCACATGGCATTACAATACCGAGGGATTCTGGGCCACAATCAAAAGCAGGAATTGCGGTTGATAAAGAAAACCTACAAAAGGGCGATTTAATATTCTTTGCACATAATCAAGGAAAAGGTAGTGTTCATCACGTTGCCATGTATATTGGTGATGGAAATATGATTCACTCTCCAAAGGCTGAAAGATCGGTAGAAATTATACCGCTAAATACACCAGGATATATAGAAGAATACGCTGGTGCTCGTCGTTACTTACCTTAAAAAAGATAGGGGGGCTTTATATGAAAAAGGTTGTTCGCTACTCATTAGTTAGTACTCTACTTGTATCTTCATTTTTAGTAGGCTGTGCTAAAGAAAAAACAGCTACAAAGCCGAAAGATGAGAAGAAAGTATTACAACTACTAGAAACGGGTGAAATTCCATCATTAAATTCAGGGAAAGTAACAGATGCGGTATCATTTAACGTTTTGAATAACGTAATGGAAGGGTTATTCCGTTTATCGAAAAATGATGAAGTGATTCAAGCGGGAGCACAAAAATATGAAGTGAGTAAAGATGGTAAGACATATACATTCCACTTACGTGATGCGAAATGGTCTAACGGAGATCCAGTAACAGCTCATGATTACGTATATGCTTGGAAGCAACTTATAAATCCAGATACAGCCTCTCAATATGCATATATCTCGTACGATGTGAAAAATGCGGAGAAGATAAATAAGAAACAATTAGGCTTAGAAGAATTAGGTGTGAAAGCAAAGGATGATAAAACGTTCGTTGTAGAGCTGGAACATCCTGTACCGTATTTTACGAAACTACTCATTTTACCATCTTTCTATCCAATTAATGAAAAATATGCGAAGGAGCAAGGTGATAAATACGGGTTAGAGGCAAATAAAGCGATATATAATGGGCCGTTTACATTATCAGAGTGGAAGCACGAAGCGAGCTTTACAATGAAGAAAAATGATAAATATTGGGATAAAAAAGAAGTGAAGTTAGATGAAGTAAACTATCAAATTGTTAAAGAAATTTCAACTGCGGTAAATTTATATGAGAC
>NZ_JBFTMA010000688.1:0-2380 GCF_056396725.1 Bacillus sp. 05T31 | reverse complement strand
ATACATATACTATAAAAGATAGATGTGAACATAGAGTGAAAGAGAGAGGGAGTTTTAAGTAAGAAGAAAGAGAGAATAAAAAAATAAGACCATCACATATAGGATGGTCAARGGAAGGGGACAATTTATGTCAATTTAATTAGGGATGGAAAGCTGTTCAAGACACTGGGGAATGTCTTATAAATTAGGGAGGAACAGCTCCGATACRTATACTATAAAAGGTAGATGTGACTCTCGTGTGAACTTGGAGTGAAAGATAGGGGAATTTGAAAAAGGATAAAATAGTTGTTGTAAGAGTTATAGTATAAGTGGAGATATAATAGAAAATATTCTTTTGTAAAACGATAGGAGTCTGAATATAAATAAAAGTTGAAATCTATGAAAAAAAGGATTATGCTCAACTATATTATAAGAATATAAGGTTTATCCCGCTACTTGTAGGCTCTTAAAGAGTCTTTATTTATGAGGGGATAAAAGCTTCACTTGATAAAGGGAGTTAGTGATATGGAAGTAGCAAAAAAACAAGGGTTGTATAATCGTTTTATACGATTGAATCCACCACAAATTTTAGCATTAGGCTTTTTTTGTTTAATTGTGGTCGGAGGATTGTTATTAAAGTTACCGTTTGCAACGAAAGTACATATTAGTTGGGTAGATGCTTTCTTTACAGCTACGTCGGCAGCGACTGTAACCGGTTTAGGTGTTGTAGATACTGCGAGTACGTTTACGATGTTTGGTGAAATTGTTATTATGTTTTTAATTCAAACGGGTGGTCTCGGTCTTATGACGATAGCCATTTTAATTGTTTGGGTATTAGGGAAAAAAATTGGTTTACGCCACCGATTATTAATTGGAGAAGCATTTAATCAAACAAATATTGGTGGTCTTGTGAAATTAGTAAAACGTGTTTTTATTTTTTCTATTTGTATTGAGCTAATTGGAGTTATCTTTTTATCGATTCGCTTTATTCCAGAGTTTGGTTTTGGAAAAGGTTTATACTATAGTGTTTTTCACGTTATTGCGTCATATAATAATGCCGGCTTTGCGCTTTGGCCAGATAATTTAACAAGATATGTAGGAGATCCTATTATTAATATTGGGATTTGTTCTTTAATTGTAATAGGAGGGTTAGGATTTACGGTATTAATTGATATATGGTATAGCCGTAGTTTCCGAAAATTATCACTGCACTCCAAAATCATGATTGTTGGAACGATAGCACTTAATGTTATTGCGATGATTGTGATTTTTGTATTGGAATATAATAATGTGAAGACTTTGGGGCACTTATCTTTAAATGAAAAATTATGGGCTTCGTTCTTCCAAGGAATTACACCTCGTACAGCTGGTTTTAACACGGTAGATTATGGGGGGATGGAAGAGTCATCGATACTATTTACAATGGTATTAATGTTTATTGGTGCAGGAAGTGTATCGACAGGCGGTGGAATTAAGTTAACGACATTCGTTATTTTAATTACATCAGTTCTTTCTTTCTTTAGAAAGAAAGAGGATTTTGTTTTATTTCAGCGTACGATTAAAATGTCGACAGTAACGAGAGCGTTAGCAATTGTCGTTGCTAGTCAAATACTTATTTTTACAGCGGTATTTGTATTAATGCTTACAGAAGACTTYAGTTTTATTCAGTTATTATTTGAGACAATTTCAGCGTTTGGTACAGTAGGGTTAACAATGGGGATTACTGCGAAGCTATCGGCGTTTGGAAAATGTATTATTATGTTTGTTATGTTTTGTGGATTAATCGGACCGTTAACACTTGTGTTCTCTTTGGCACGACCAGCAAAACAAAAAATTAAATATCCATCAGAAGATGTATTTACAGGATAAGGTATCCCGCATAAAGCGAGATACCTTTTTCTTTTTAAAAAAGAGAGAACAATAAACCAATAAGCGCCACTCGGAATAAAATCGCAATGAGTGCAGCGATACCACCCACAATGGCAGCGGTACCGCCAGTTACAGTAGCCCCGCGATTATAAGCGTAAATACCAAGTAGAACAGACACAAGACCAAATAGTGTTGGGAATGTGAATAATGATAATATTGCTAAGGCAAGAGCAATGAAACCAGCAGTCGATCCAGCTGCAGACGATCTTACATCATCGTTATCTTTATCATCATAATCGATACGCTGTGGTGCAACTTCAGCTGCGTATTCTTCTTTATAATCACTATCTATTCGATCTCTTTTTTTATATTCATCAAATTTCTCAGTCAAAGTAAGGACTCCTTTCATAACAAGGTTCAATAGTAGTATGTATCTCTTTTTCCTTTTTATCCGAGCATGTACAGGGAGTAATATCCAATTGGAAAGTGGAAAATGTTTTTTCAAAATAGGAAAACTTAGTATGACTTCCTC
>NZ_JBFTMA010000687.1:0-2386 GCF_056396725.1 Bacillus sp. 05T31 | reverse complement strand
TCTTTTTAAGAGGATGCGCTTAATTATAATATAAAACTTGATTTTTTCTCCTCTTAATTATTCATTTCAAATCTACTTGATTACATGAAAAATGAGCTACTAATTAAATTACTATTTTATTTCATTCCATAAAGATAAAGCAAAGATCCAATTCGGATCCCCATTCCCTTGATAGCTTTGGGCCGACTCGTATTCCTTACCCTCGTGAACTACTCTATCTCCTTTTTTATATGCTTTATACGAATCCCATTTCTCATAAGCGTTTTCTTGTTCCTTCGTAGTAACTGTTAAGATATCACTTTTCATTGATTCATTGCCAGCCGTATCAACTGCAGAAACTGCATACTTGTATGTTGTATTTGCTTGCAAATTCTTGTCCTTGAACCACCCCCACTTTCACTTCGTTTAGAAGTGAGGGATTCCTAAGTAAAGAGTTCTATCGAACTCTAATTTATTAGGCTATCCCCGCAGCCCTTGCGGTTAGAAGCCTTATCGCTTCATTCTTTAGATTGATACTTGCGTTAATATCCCTATCATGGTGTGTACGACAAGAAGGGCAGTCCCATTTACGTAGGTTTARATTTTTAACGTCTTTGTTTTKRTATYCACAAYKRGAACATAATTGGCTRGAAGCAAATGTTTTTGATACGACAATAACTTGTTTGCCATACCATTTTGCTTTGTATTCTAACATGGATCGAAATTGCGACCAGGATACCTCACTAATTGCTTTTGCTAACTTATGATTCTTTAACATATTCGATACTTGCAAATCCTCTATACCGATAACATCGTGGTTTTTGATGATTTCAGTTGAGAYTTTGTCCAAGTAATCTTTTCTAGCATTYGYCAYGTATTCATGAATTYTAGCTACYTTTACTCGYTGTTTATTCCAGCGMRAAGATCCTTTCRTTSTTCTAGAAAGAACACGCTGYGCTTTYRCYAAYTTCTCTTCTAATGAYCGAAAAAACTTCGGATTTTYATAGGTTGTTCCATCTGACAAAATGGCGAAATCTTTTAGTCCCACATCCATTCCGATGTAAGAATGTGCTTTCGGAAGTTCTTGTACTTCTGTTTCCACTAACAATGACACAAAGTATCTGCCAGAAGGTTTCCGTCTAACTGTAGCATTTAAGATACGTCCCTTTACTTCGCGACTTTTGGCAAATCGAACAAGGCCTAGTTTCGGCAACTTTATCTTGTTTCCTACAACAGCAATATTTTCATTTGTTTGTTTTGTAGTATAAGATTGTACGTTGTTCTTCTTAGATTTAAARCGCGGGGCGCTGTTTTGTTTTTTGAAAAAGCGTGTATAAGCATCCGCAAGGTTGCGAACAGACGACTGAATCGCAATACTATCTACATCTTTTAGCCAAACAAACTCTTTCTTCATGGTAGGAAGTTTCGCAGAGCATGTACCATATGTCAAACCTTTTCCTGTCTCTTTGTATGCGCGATCCCATAGGGATAGGAAATGATTGAATACAAARCGAGAACAACCAATCGTTTTGTTGATTAGAATTGCTTGTGCTTTATTTGGRTAGATACGAAAYTTATAKGCTTTATTAATCATCATTYRWTTCAYCTCCATTTCGGYATRTGWCTATTATACAMCAAACATACATTCGRYAGATAGTGAAGTAACASTTTATGTATGTCGAACAATTAAGATRGCTTCCTGCCATCYCTTRTYCGAAGCCAATTCATCTCCCACCTACTCACTGGGCTGTGACCCTTCACGCCCCTTGAGGAAGGAGTCTTCTTGGCTAAAATGATAAAATATAATTTCGTTCACTCTTTTCCCTTAAATACTCTTTAATTTGTTGTATTTGCTCTAGATCACGTATTGGCTGAACAAAGTTCATTATTCATTACCTCCAGCTTCTTCTGTTTCGTAAACTTCTAATCTAAGAGCAAAAGCTAAATTATAAAATGCTCTGGACTTCCAACGGCGATATGTACGTTCAGCCATTGCAATTTCGTTATAGACCATATAATCGCATACAGCTTCTTCTTCTAAATAACGCTTATTAATAATCTCCCTCTGCATCTTCCCAGCACAGCCATTACCTAAGCGACTTAAAAACTGATTAATACGGAATGACATTAACTCCAACCACTCTTCATGCTCACTTTGTTGCAAATTAGCGATTGCCACATCCTCTAAAGGCTTTCCAACGGTATGTGTCGGACCGTGTTCTCTCATTTCATAAGAAGGAGTGACTTTCATTTCCTTACGAATCATTCCGAACTGTCTATATATGCGTACACTTTCAAGAACACCCTCTAACTTCTCTTGCGTTGCTGTTCTATCAATTTTTGGTAAGAAAGATAATTGTTTAGTCATGTAAGACCACTCCTTTTTATTTTTAAATTACTTTTGTCT
>NZ_JBFTMA010000686.1:0-2387 GCF_056396725.1 Bacillus sp. 05T31 | reverse complement strand
GAGCAGGTACGTTTATTTTAGATAATTTACGTATTGAAAAGGTGACTTCAGGGGGAGAAACACAGAGATAAAAATCTCGAATTAAGATAAAGGTAGTTTTATAGTTCGTGTAATATCGGAAATTAGAGGCCTATCTCAGAGGAGATAGGCCTCAATGTGTTCATTGAATCATCGGAAACTGATTTTAAAAAATGTTCCTTTGTATGTTTTTAGTGAATTGTTAAAAGTGAAAAGCAAGATGTCTAAAAAATACGACAAGATGTTGATTGTAGAAGTGCTTTTACGTACGTATAATGTAACAAAATAGCTTACTAAACGGGCGATTTAAGTATRCTAATAACTTATTCTGAGAAAGCAAAACGTAAATTAGAATGGTGGTTATCCTATACGTCTGTTCATAAAATTATAAAAGGTACATAGAACTGGCATCGTAACAACATAAACCGCTATAAGGTTAGAGGAGGTATATACTGATGATATATCAAGCTATCCAGCAGTTAATTGATCGTGCTATTGAAGTTCAATTGATTGAAAAAGAAGATGAAATATATACAAGGAATCAAATCCTTTCCTTACTTCGTTTAGATGACTTTGTAGTGGAAGCGTCAGCGCCCGCAAAGAAAGCAATTTCGGAGTTATTGGAAGAGTTAATTGAATATGCTTGTATGCATAAAGTCATTGAGGCAGTAATGGACGAGAAGGAGATTTTAGCAAGTGCAATTATGGATGTTTTTATGTCCAAACCGTCCGTTATCAATTCTCTATTTTATGAAAAATACGAACAAAATCCGAAGGCTGCGACAAATTACTTCTATGAGTTAAGTAAAAACAGCAACTATATCCAAATGAAGCAAATTGCCAAAAATATAAATTATAAAGTAAATACGGAATATGGACCCATTGATATAACGATTAACTTATCAAAGCCGGAAAAAGACCCGAAACAAATTGCTAGAGAGAGAGTATTGGAAAGTACAAATTATCCAAAATGTTTACTCTGTATTGAGAATGAAGGATATAGAGGCAGAATTGGACATCCAGCACGCTCGAATCATCGTATGATTCGTATGAATCTTACAGATGAAAGCTGGTTTCTACAGTATTCTCCGTATATATACTTCAATGAACACTGTATTGTATTGTCTTCAGAACACCGTGATATGAAAATTGACCGTCAAACATTTTTACGTTTGTTAAAATTTGTAGAAAAATTCCCGCATTATTTCCTTGGTTCTAATGCAGATTTGCCTATTGTAGGAGGATCTATTCTAACACATGACCATTATCAAGGTGGAAATTATGAATTTGCTATGGCAAATGCATCGAACGATCTAATCTTTGAACTAACTAACTTTCCAGCAATCCAATGTTCTATTGTTAAATGGCCAATGTCAGTTATTCGTTTAAGAAGTAACGATATAGAACAAGTAGTAAATGCAGGGGAGTACATATTAGAGAGGTGGAAGGGATATAGTGACCCTTCTGTTAATATATTGGTATTTACGAATGAAATTTCACATAACACGATTACGCCGATTGCCCGCTACCGGAATGGTATGTACGAATTGGACCTTGTTTTGCGAAACAATCGTACAAGTGAAGAACATCCGCTGGGTATTTTTCACCCTCATGCGGAAATACAGCATATTAAAAAGGAAAATATCGGTCTGATTGAAGTAATGGGGTTAGCTGTACTTCCTGCTCGTTTAAAAACAGAACTTCAGGAAGTGGAAAAATTCTTACTTAACATTCCAAGTGATATTCCATCGCCTCATATACGATGGGCAGAACAATTAAAAAGCAAATATGACAATCGGATAAATGAACAAAATGTACAGGAGATTGTAAAAGAAGAATTGGGACAGAAATTTATACAGGCGCTTGAAGATGCTGGTGTTTTTAAACGAGATGACGAAGGGATATCGGCTTTTAAACGTTTTATTCAGACCTTAAATTAGGAATGGATCTGGTAGTTATGGTGATTACAAATGACCTAATTATATGATAAGGGAGGTAATAATATGGAGGAGTGTGAGCATAAGCAACTACAGGAATTGAAACAGATAGGGGGCCCTATATTAATGATGTGTATAAAATGTAATCAAATAATTAAAGTGTCCCAAGGATCCAGTACAAAAATAAAGTAAAAAGAATGAAACGCATATATTCCTAGTGTGTGATGAACAAATTCCCGACTGATTAAAGTTGCATTTTATTAAAAGAATAGCAAAAAATAAAAAACATCTCATATGAATATGAGATGTTTTTTAGTATGGTTCTGTCGCATGTATTACAACATCTAATAAACCAGGGAATCTAGCATTTAAGTCATCTTCACGAATTGAAATGAAACGTTGTGTGCCTTCAAGGCGTGTATACATATACAT
>NZ_JBFTMA010000685.1:0-2387 GCF_056396725.1 Bacillus sp. 05T31 | reverse complement strand
GGATAATGGTATGTCCAAGTTTAATAGTTTTTTGCACGAGAGCCATCTTTTTTATATTTATTTAATTATCCTACTAAGTTTTTTGTAAAATTCACCTTTTCTTTTTACATGATTAAACTGATTTGGATTAATATTAGCTTTTTGTGAGAGTGCTACAATCTCTTCTTTTGTAATTGAATCTTTAGTATTTATAGATGCTATATTTGWATATTTTCCATCTTCTGTTTTTGGGATTTCTAAAATCCCTTTATTTAYAAGATCAACTACAGCCTTATGCTCTGAAGAATGTGTATCTACACCAGTAATTTTCCAATTATGCATAACTTTTGGCGTGTATACACCGTTCTTTACCTCTTTTAAATATGTAATAGCAAGGTTACGAATGGTTCCACCTGTTTCTCCGAATGCATTCTCTTGTTTAGATGACCAAGTTTGTTCAAATTTACGTCCCTCTAAAGCTCCCCCTTTTGCCTGAAGAGCCTCCATTCTATACGCATTCATTCCTAGCGTCATAACATCGCTCATTTTAATTGGTTTATTTGTACGAGTAGAGCGTAAATTTGTAATTCTACTACCATATGGTTTTGTTAAGTCAATTTCGTATTTTACACCTCCAAAGAAATCGTTCGTACTGTATTTAGACGCACGACGGTTTTTATCAAAGCTAACTGTTACATCTCCGGCACGAGATGAGTTAAAATATCCTGCTGCCCATTCCATATAGTCTTTTAAATCTTTTCCAGTTATCTTATATACTGTAATTTCTCCCAAAGCATATTGATAATTATAAGCAATATCTTTCTTCTTTATAGGACCTATATCCAARCGGGCATAATCATTATCAATTTGATGGGCTACTACATCCGCCTTACTGTAATGGAGCATGACTTCATGAAAGAAATCTGATAAAGGTGTCTCTTGAATCTGCACACTTGGAATACCCTTTATTTCACTTTCAGGAACAAGGTTTCTACCCTTTAATTGGGCGACTACAACATTTGCATCTYCTCTCRCATACTCATGAAAAGGTGTTAGTGTTTCTTCAAGTGTAGAATCAGATAATACTGTAGTTCCATCAGCATTTTTTACAGGTATAGCGGTAGCTGTTTTATCTTTTAAAACAAGCTTCCCATCTTGCTTTGTAAAAGTAAGGTCAATACGTGAAATATGCGTTCCGTATTTATCTGGTTCTGTAATAATTACGCCATTTACAACTTCTTTTTTTACAAGTTTATGCATATGAGCCGCAAAAATAGCGCTTAGTTCCGGACAAGCATTCGCAATATCTTGAACACCAGTACCTGGGATTCCATTCTCATTTTCTAGTCCCATATGCATAACCCCTACCATTACATCTACTTTATCTTCTAATTCTTTAATAGCCTTTTTTGTCTCTTCTACTGGATTTTTCACTACTAAACCATCCAAATGATCTGTCCCTTTTTCAAAATCACTAATCATTGGTGTATTCATACCAATAATCCCGACTTTAATTCCACCTTTTTCAACAATCGTATATGCAGGAAGAAAACGCTCTCCATTTTCCTTATAAATATTTCCTGCTAACGTCTTTCCCTTGTATTGCTCACTAACTTTTTTCAATGTATCTAATCCAAAGTTGAATTCATGATTTCCAAATGCCCAGGCGTCATATCCCATTGTATTCATTGCTACCATCATTGGCGATTGTGGCTTATCGTTGAATAATTCTACTGAGTTTCCTTGAATTGTATCCCCGGCATCTACTAATATGGTATTTGGATTTTCTTGACGTACCTTCTTTATAACCGTATAAAGCTGCGTCAAACTTCCACTCATATTTGCTCCATCAAGCGCATAATCCCAAGGCATAAATCTACCATGAATATCTGCAGTACCTAACAATGTAATATTAACATTAGATTCCTCAGCCTTAGAAATAGCTGGTTTGACTGTTACTGCTGTTACAAGAAGCATAAGAATAATAAAATTGCATACATAGTTCTTCCATTTCATTTTTTGCATAATAACAATATTTCTCCCCTTTTTGTACTGTCATAAAGTTGCTTGAACTTTAAAAATATAACTTGTTATTCAGAAAACTTCAACTACAAAAATAAAGAGAATAAAATGCATATATCCCTTAATAGAATTGTATTTTATCGTTTTCTGACAAAATACTTATTCCTCAAACGCGTGAAAGGTGCTTACCCAATGGTAGGTGTAAGAGTACTTTCAAAAATTTGGACATATAGCTCATTTCCGAAAATCATTATAACTTAAAGATATAGTGTGTAATGCTGATTACATTTTCGGATTTCATTGCCAATTTATTTCCTTCTAAATGAAAATGCTGAGATCACTTCCAAAAATAATAACCCCGCTCTTCATTTAAGACGGGGTTACAC
>NZ_JBFTMA010000684.1:0-4290 GCF_056396725.1 Bacillus sp. 05T31 | reverse complement strand
ATATATTTTTGAATAAATGAATGCATAGTATATAACTTGATGAAAGTCCTTTTCCATATGCAACCTCTACGTAATGTTTTTCATGTTCTTCTTTTATGTATAACACCGAATAAATATCCCTTAAGAAAAAATAGACGCAAAATATTCAAGGTATTATATAAATTCAATACAATGACTCCTACCAGTAAAATTCTGCTGGTAGGGATAGGGGCATTGGCTAAGAAACTTATTTTTTCATTAAACTAGCTTTTATTTCTTCTAGAAGGCCCATTAAAGTGCTATTAGGTAAAGTAAACATGGAAGTACTTTATTTATAAATAGTAAAGAACAAAAAAGGTATGGAAAATATCCATACCTTTTTTGTTCTTCCATTATCTATGTATAAAAAAGCGCCGTATATCAGCACTTTTTAAAGGTACGTAAATTGTATAATAAGGATTTCTACATTATTAAACACATAACTATGCATGGCCAAATATTGATTCTTATTTGGTTAATTGTTATAAGGATCTATACGGTTATTTATTTTTATTATTATTAATTTTTTCAGTATATAAAACCTGCTCTTTATAATGCTTTTTAATTGGGAAGTTATGTGTACCAGAGCCGTTTTTGAAAGTTTTATTGATGGGGTTTTTTAGAGGGACTGTTGTAGTTTCAGTAAATTCATATGGGTAATTTATTTTAGATTTATCTTCAAACATGAAAATGCCTCCTTTTTAGGATTTCCTGAATTCTTTACTATAACATGATATGCATATAGATTTTTTTTGGACTAGTTATTTATATAGGTTAATGGAATTTAATTACGTAACTACTGAAATATTTCAAAGGAAAACAATGTGAGAAATATATTATAAGGATTTCTTTTATTTATTAGCGAAGGGAATCGTGCATATATATTCGTTATAGATTGTTTTTATAATGTAATATATATATAGTTTTCCTGATAATATAATGTGGAATATTATAGTGTTATYAGGTTATTAGGAACATTTAATGTTGTTTCACAACTGAAAGGAAATTGAAAAAAAACTGAAACTTTTCTCATAAAAATTCAATCTTACTTGAAAAATGAAAGGAAAATGAAATTTTCTAAAAGGAATTCTTTGTTAAGATAAAAAGCATACATACAAAAAAGTATTGACATATCTCGAAAAATGTATTTTCGAGATATAGTGGGGGAAAARATGAGATTAGAAAAACAATTAATAAAAAAGATGTATTATGAAACATTCCTAATGGAGAATGAAACACACCCACCTCTTCAAGTACTTGGAGAAGCTTATGTAAACGAAGAAAAAAATGAGATTTCTGATGGATCTTATATTCGTTTTGCACAAGGTGAATTTTATTATCACCATCAAGATTTTGAAGCAGCTATTTTTAAATGGGAGAAAGTTAGTAATGAACTAGCACCATGGGCACAAAAAAATATTGCGGATGCTTACTTCGAACTTAACCAATTATCAGTTGCTGAAAATGTGTATACTTCCATTACTACTGATAACAAAATACTTATGACCGAAATTGTACTGCAATTACTGTCTCTTTACATCGAGCAAAATAATTTTGATTCAGCTTTCGCTGTTATAAAAGAAGCGGTTTCTTTAAATCCCGATTATCCAAACGTCACAACAATTGCCCGTTCCTTTTATGAAGAACAGCAAGATTTTGATAGTGCAGTAGAGCTTGCTGTGAACGAGTTAATTCGAACAGAATCTTATCCGTGGTTTGAGGTTCTAAAAGAATATATCGATAAAGGATTTACTAAAAATATTTCACCAGACTATTTTTATAAAGTATTAGTTACATTAAATAATGTAGATCAAGTACAATTTACGCAAATTGTTTCATCACTTTGGCACAGCTATAAAGATGAACAAAATTACTTATTATGGCTCAACACAATAAATGAATTTTTCATACATATCGAAATACATTCGTCCGATATATGGGACGAAATTTCTTCTCTTTACGAAGAAACATACTTTGAATTAATTCAAGGTCAATATATGCTTAGACAATTACACGATATCATTCCAAACCTGTTAACAAATTGGTTAAAGGTAGTCAATCCCTCTCATGCTGTATTTCCATCTGCAGCAGTATTGGCATGGGATGAGATTTTTCCTTCTAAAACTATTTTAGGAGAGAATATATTAGAAAACTCAATCTCAAATGTAGTTGTTTTTAAAAATGACGCTTATACAGAAATTAACGCTATAACAGATTCGGAAATTACAACAACTGAGAATTTCTCTGATTTCCATAACATGATGGCAGTGCATCGTCAAACATATAGAGATAGAGCGTGTGTTGAATTTAAATTACCATGCAGGTTTTTAAGTAAAAATAAACTTACATTCGTTGTTACACCTAGCTTTAATAGGAACAATGACGCGAGAGATGAGGTGTTTGAATATTTAAACTCTGTAGATGAATTATTATTCGTATTGAATACGGATTCACCTTTTACTGACAAAGAACGTGACATTCTATTAAGTATCCAAGAACATACACCAAATCTACAAGTTCATTTCTTATTAAATAAAATCGATAACATTTACAATGAAGCAGAAGCAAAAAGAGTTATACAAGATACGCAAGTGAGAATAAATACATATTTCCCTAATGCAAGAGTTTTCCCTTATTCTTCGTTATATACAAATAGTAAACAACTAAACGATTTAACTGAGTTTATTCATTTTAACTTTAACCATAAAAATATCGATGCAGAACGTACTGAAAAGCTATTGTTTTTCATTCGAAAAACAATTACATATCTTTTGGATAAACGCGTCGAGAGGGAAAATAATCTAGTGGATTCTATTAATTGGAATGAAGATATGTTAGTTAAACTAAATGCTTGTATTAATAACCTGACTGCTTTTGAGAAGGAAAAAATTCATTTAATTACAGAAACATATCGTACAATGAAAAACGAAATTACTAATGATCTTACAGAACATATTCCGAAACTATTGCAGAGTTGTTCCGATTTAATTAGTGAAGAAAGTGATTTTGGGCACATTGATATTGAACTAAATACAGCGATGAATGAAAGGGTGCAACAATATTTAGAACAAACTGTATTACCTAATCTTGCTCGCTCTATGCAAAATTGGATTGCGACTTCTAATAACGAGCTCCTTCAAAGTCAATTGTACTTAGCAGAAACCAGTGAAGGACTTAATTCTTTATTTGGAGAAAATCGAATACAGTTAGAATGTGACTTTAAAGTAATTGATGACTGGCGCAGAGATACTGATAGAATGACAACTAGAATACAAATGGAAGAAGTAAATATTTTACGCCGATTTACRCCAGCRCAATTTTTACTGAAAAGTGCCGGTAAATTATTTGGAGTTCTTCCTAAAAATAAAGCTATGCTATATAACAAATACAAACAGTATTTAGAAAATGAAGATTATACCGATGTAACGGCTTCTATTATGAAGAAATTTTTCTTGCAGTTTGAGCTATTTGAAAACACACAAGAGCGGGATATTAATATGTTCTTTAGAAATCCATTTGGCTCGTTGGAACAAGCTGTAAAAAACACTCATTTAGAAATAAAAGAAAAACAAGATAAACTGCATAAAATGAAATCAAACCCTGAAGTTTATCATGATCCTATAACGCTCTTTGAATTGAGATTACGTCTTATAAGAGAAGTAATAGGGAAAAGGGAGCAACAGTAATTAGTTGCTCCCTTTCCATTTAATTAGAGTATTTAAATGTCTGATAAATATTTTCCAACATACAGACCACTTGCAGCTGCTTGAGATAATGAATGAGTGACGCCTGAACAATCTCCAATTAAAAATAGCCCATTCATACTTGTTTCAAAGTGGTTATTGATTTTTATTGTAGGAGCATAGAACTTTCCATCAATTCCATATAATAAAGTATCTTTATCGATAGGTTCTTGGATAAATTGTTCTAAACGTAATAAAAATTTTTTGAGTCCTTCAATATATAATTGAGGAATTTCTTCATTCAAATCTCCATAATCTCCGTGTAGTGTAGGCTGTATACGATTATGTTTCATGTTGTTCTCCGCTGTAGGTTGTTTCTTTATTAAGTCCTCTAAACGCTGTATAACAATCCGATCTCGTCCTTGGTTAATGCTTTTAATAATTGAACTTGCGTATACATTTGCTTCTTTGAGAGTTGGAAAATAGCGTGGGATAAATAAAGTGAAATTTAAGTTAGAAGTGCCAGTTCCTTGCTCTCGAAAATTTTGACCGTCAGGCATAACTAAACCTTCTTCGTACTTTCGAATAA
>NZ_JBFTMA010000683.1:0-2388 GCF_056396725.1 Bacillus sp. 05T31 | reverse complement strand
GGTCCACACCATGATGCCCAAAAATTAATAATATATGGTTTTCCCTTTGCATCATTTAGCGAATACAGCTTCCCGTCCAATCCTTTTAATGTTATGTTCGGYGCTTTAAATCCCACTTGTGGTAATACTTCYTTCTCTTGTAACTCCGCTTGTTTCGCTTTTCTTTSTTTTTCTTCTTTYTTWGTATTATAAAAGTTAACTCCTGCCCAAATTAGTGCCCCAGCTAATATAATAGCAATTAGTTTCTTCACTTTTCTTCCTCCTCATTTCTAAAATCCTGTAAATCCACCAAATATACGAATAAAAAATGCTGTAATTTTCGTCATTTGATTTGTATATAATAAAACTCCTGTTACAATCATAATTCCACCGCCAATTTTCATCATGACATTGGCATATGTAACAATCCATTTTACCTTTCCGATAAAAAATGCCATCACGAAAAACGGAACTGCAAATCCAAGGGTGTACGCTGTAATATACAGAAGCGCACTTTCAGGATTGGTCGCACCGAGCATAAGCACTGCAGAAAATATCGGTCCAACACACGGTGTCCATCCTGCTGCATATGTCATGCCGACCAAAACTGAGCGAATATATCCTGTCGATTTACTTCTATACTGCACTTTTTTCTCTGCCATAAGCCACTTAGGCTGAAACAATCCAGTCATAAATAACCCCATCAAAACAATAAAAACCCCACCAATTTGCTGAATCAATCTTTGATTAGATGAAAAAGTAATCCCAATCCAACTCACCGATAAACCTAACGCATAAAATATAACCGAGAAACCGATCATAAAAAATACTGTATGTATAATCGCTGACTTTTGCATAATCCCACGATTTTCTTTTAAATCTTGAATAGACACACCTGTAATATATGATAAATAAGATGGATATAGCGGTAAAGAACATGGTGATATAAATGAAAGTATCCCAGCCCCTACTACTAGCCAAATTGTTAAATCCGCCGCATTCATTTTATCCCTCCTAAATACACTACAATACGTAGTGTTAATTATTAAAAAAAGAGGCTATATGCACTCTCCGACAATAAGTACAATCGACATACAAAATAGCCCTAACGTTACATATACTGAATTTGTATGTAATGGTATATTCAGCTTAACAACTTTCTCATTCAACACTTGCTCAATTCGTAAATTAATTGCGGTTTTCGCAAACGACGCTGTAATACATTGATTTTCCATCGTCGTTATTTTAATTAACTTTAATAATGCACTACCTAGCTCAAATGAAGATTTCATTTTTTGCATCGCATATTTATCTGCTGATAGCTCTTGATATACATGATAACGCTGCAACATCCCTTTTAATATAGGAATATACATCATTCCCTCAGCTAACAATGTAAAGAAAAATAACTTTAATGGATCTCGATTTTTTTGATGATATTCCTCATGTAATACAATCGCATCAATTTCTTCCTCAGAAAATGCCTGAAACATTCCTTCTGAAATGACAATTTTCGGTCGAAATAATCCAATTGTAAATGCCGTAATCTGTAACGTTGATAATACGTACACTTGCTTTCCTTTTCTAGTAATAGACACGAGATTTCTTTTCAATCTTTTACTATGAAAAAATTGCTTCCAAATTCTTTTACTCATAATGATTACAGTAAATAACAGTAATCCGGCTATCATTATACGAAGTATTGATAGTTCCCTCATATGTTTTTGTAATTCAAATAAACAAAATTGAGAAAGGAAAAATGCTTTATTTTGAAAAAGAAATGGGTATGTAACGTAGTATACTAACATGCTTAAAAAAAGCACACTAATAGTCACTGCTAACAAAACGATTTTACGCATTTGCCACTTCATTTTATCGGTCCTCTTTTTTTAGCCGACTTAATTTCTCTTCTAATTTTTTTATTAAAGATGGATCAGCTTGCTCTAACTCATCTATCATATGGTTCACAACAAGATCTCCAAATTCACCCATTAATTCCTGTGTCATTTTCTTCGTTTGATTAGATAAAAATTCTTCCTTCGTTTGTGTAGTACGATACATACCACTTCTTTTCACAATATGCTTTTCTAAATGTGCTTTCTCTACTAATCTGTTCATAACTGTCATTACAGTATTAAAATTCACCGGGGATTCTTCACTTAATCTCTGTTGCACATCTTTAATGGTAATACCCTCAGTAGCCCAAACAATTTCCATTATTTTCGCTTCAAGCGGTCCGAAAAAGTGATTTAACCCTTGCTCATTTAACTTGTAGTTTTGAGTAAACATCGTATGGCCCCTTTCACACTACAGATTGTAGTATAAAATATATAGAAGGTCAAACATAAATGATATTAACTGATACTTAAATGAATCCTAATCTTCACTAATTAGTTATCTGTACCACGT
>NZ_JBFTMA010000682.1:0-2394 GCF_056396725.1 Bacillus sp. 05T31 | reverse complement strand
GTATAAAATGATCGCGAATCCAGTTTTGTAATTACATCCTGAAGCGCAATCCATTCTGTAACTGCCACTGTATTCCCAAGTAATAACCCACTAATTTTACCTTTATGTTTCATATTTCTCCTCCTTTCTATACCAATATATGTTTCTATAACAATTATGTTTTTCTACAAAATAAAAAATGTACACATTGAGTGTACATTTCCGCTTAAGCTTGTATACCATTTCTATTCTATTTCATATATATACTATATATCGTTTTTAGGAAGAGGTGACTTATATGCTACAAAAAGAAAATCTATYAGATATTATRCGYTTACTAGCWGGSTTTCTRYTATCATTAAAATTATTATKTAAYTCTTTCGGARTRAACTTYATTACAAACGATCAAATTGACGCTATTGTAAATGTCGTTTCCTTTCTGTTCATTTTATATTTTGGTTATAAAAATAATTATGTAGGAAAAAAAGGAATCGAGCAAAAAAAAGTACTCAAAAAACACAACCTTCATTAAAAAAGGAACCTTTCTTACAGGTTCCTTTTTATCATTGCCGCACAACMACTTCATTTGTTTGYAGCGGWCCATATGATACWYCTTTATATTGAAATGTATATGTAGCCTGAAATAATGCGTTTTTGATTGCTTTATCTTTATTTGCTTTTATTTTACAAATTAGTTCTACTTTCTCATTCGGTAATAAATTATTGATTCGCCACCTTACAAGCTGGAACAAAAACTCGCTCATCCCCTTATCAGCCTTTAATGAATTTGGGATATATGCAAAATAATCTCGAATCATATGACTTACTACAACTCGTGAAATCATTTCCATTCCTTTATTTTCTACTTCAATTCGAATAATAAGTATGTCATTTACATCATAGGTCAGTTCATATGAAAATTTTTCTTTATACATACTACGGATTTGCAATGTAACTGCTACATTAGGACATTCGTTTTCCTTTTTTGAGCCATCAATCCATAACACCGGTTGTAACGGTATTGAACGCCTTCCTTGATCCGAAATCCGTTTCCATATTTTCATAATAATATTCACCCCATTTCAGATGCATCATATCCATACGACCTTATTCTGCCTCTCCACACAATATTAATAAAGCTTGTTACAAACGATATATAGTTATTACTCTTCCTTTTATCCTATTCGACAATATAAAGAAAAAACCATTTTTCCTCTGTTAACAGAAGGTATTCTTACTGAAATATTTTTTTACAATTTCCTTCATTGACTTTACACCACTACTAAGTATCGCTCACTCTTTCTCTGTCCATACAACAGAATATTTTGACGGAAGAAAAAGTTTGCCTTTTAGTCAAATTTGACTATAATATTCTTTATGGCTTTGTCAGTGCACTTGTGTAAATTGATTTAAAAAACTATATTTCAAATTTTTATGCGCTGCACTCAAAACTTCATATAGTTTACTTATTATTAAAGGAGGGTTATATTTGGAATCTCAATTATCAAAAAAAGACTCCAACAATACAAAATTTGTTGTTGCAGGTTTATTACTTGGTATTTTAATGGCGGCAATGGATAATACAATCGTTGCAACAGCAATGGCTACGATTGTTGGAGACCTAGGAGGATTTGACAAGTTCGTTTGGGTCACGTCTGCATATATGGTAGCAACAATGGCTGGGATGCCTATCTTCGGAAAACTTTCTGATATGTACGGACGGAAACGCTTTTATATTGGTGGCCTCATTCTTTTCTTATTCGGTTCTGCACTTTGCGGGACAGCATCTAGTATTGAGCAACTAAGTATTTATAGAGCAATTCAAGGGATTGGTGGCGGCGCTCTTATGCCTATCGCCTTYACRATTATGTAYGATATATTCCCRCCWGAAAARCGMGGAAAAATGACMGGRCTATTYGGTGCKGTTTTCGGRACATCTAGTGTWTTYGGMCCTTTATTAGGTGCTTAYATTACAGACTATATAAGTTGGCATTGGGTCTTCTATATTAATATTCCATTAGGAATTATCTCCTTCTTCTTCATTACTAAATACTACAGTGAATCTCTAGAATTTAGAAAACAAAAAATTGATTGGGCTGGCGCTATTACACTTGTTATTAGTATCGTTTGCTTAATGTTCGCCTTAGAACTTGGTGGTAAAGAATACGCATGGAATTCCACTGTAATTATCGGTTTATTTACAACAGTTGTTATTATGCTTATTATTTTCTTCTTCGTAGAACGAAAAGCAACYGAGCCTATYATTTCTTTCCATYTATTTAAAAAACCTTTATTYGCAGCTAGCCAAGGYGTTGCCTTTTTCTATGGYGCMGCTTTTATYATCTGTACAGTTTATATYCCAATCTTCGTTCAAGGTGTTCTCGGYGGTTCAGCCTCAAATGCTGGATTAATTTT
>NZ_JBFTMA010000681.1:0-2409 GCF_056396725.1 Bacillus sp. 05T31 | reverse complement strand
CGTCTAAGGTAGGCAAGAAATAAAAATTTCTACCCACAGCACGACCGAGTGCCCCCGTTGATAACGGTTAGGAGACATCACCAAAGCTCTTCAATTAAAAAATACCAAACAATTTTTTACGACGAATTTGTTCTGGATCTTCTTTATAAATTGCTTTTCCGCTAATTAATAAATACGGATTTTCTTTTAAATCATTCATAACGTTCATTCCGAATTCTTTTCCGATTAATTCGTAACTTTCCGCTAGATGAAATCCTCTTGATGTTGTGTTATGTGCATCTGATGCGATCATATGCGTTAAATTATGTTCAACGAGTTGTAGTGAGAATTTTTTTATCTTTTTGCCGAACTTTCCTAGTAAACTTCCCGCCGTTACTTGTGTTAATGCACCTTTACTTACAAGGTTATATAACTTATCTGGCCGCTCGATTAACTCGGCATTGCGTTCTGGATGAACGATAATTGGGATCATTCCTTTAACACGTAATTCATATAATAGTTGCTCTGCATAGCGAGGTACGTGATTAGATGGAAACTCAATTAATATGTATTTATTCGTTTCGTTTAAGGTAACGATTTTACTAGCTTCATAGTCTTCTAATAAATCACCATATAACCTGACCTCTTGCCCTGGTAAAATTTTCAGTGGAATTTCATTTTGTTGTAGTTCATCATTTAGTTGTTTTACTTGATGAATAATTGAAGTACGTTCATTTGTATATTTCCCGTTTTGATGGTGTGGTGTTGCGACGATTGTATGTATTCCTTCTTGGACAGCCTTTTGTGCCATGGCCAGACTATCTGTTACTGTTTGTGCACCATCATCGTTGCCAGGTAAAATGTGACAATGTAAATCAATCATTTGTTTCATCCTCCCTCTCTCATATAAAAATCTTTTTTCCTTTGAATATGAGTTATCTCATATTCAAAGGAAAAAAGGAGATATGTTTTTGCCATATCTCACTTTTTAATTAGTTTGCACCGTAGTAATAATATAAGCCTTGTTCACGTTCACGGTCGTTCAGGACAACGCCTAACAGTTTACCTTTAGCCGATTCTAACAATCCTTTTGCTTTTACCGCTGTTTCCTTTTCTGTCGATTCACTACGAACGACAAGAATAGATGCATCACACACATTCGCCATAATTTGCGCATCTGTTACAGCTAAAATTGGTGGTAAATCAAAGATGACTAAATCGTACATACTATATGCTTGCCCAAGAAGTTCTTTCATCGATTTCGAACCTAACAATTCCGCCGGATTTGGTGGGATTGGACCACACGCTAAAAAGTGTAAATTATCAACTAATGTCGTTTGTACACACTTCTCTAACCGTTCACTATGTGTTAATACATTCGTTAATCCGAAAATATTATCAACTTGGAACATTTGATGCATCGCTGGTTTACGCATATCTGCATCAATTAATAATACCTTCTTTCCTTGTTGAGCAAAAACAACTGCCATATTCGCTGTTGTCGTCGTTTTCCCTTCACTTGGGTTAGCAGACGTTACCATTAACGAATGTAAATTTGTATCAACAGATGCAAATTCGATATTCGTTCGAATATTACGATATTGTTCTGAAATTGGTGATTTCGGTTGTTGATGAGCAATTAATTGACGACGTTGACGATGATTTTTTTTCTTTTTAAATAAACTATTAAGAGCCAATTGTTTGTCCCCTCACTTTTCTTGATGATGGAGCATGTGATTTCACGCTTGCTGTTTCTTCATCCATACGAGCGACAATACCTAACACCGGCAAGCCAAGTAAGTTCTCTACATCTTCTTCCTTTTTCACTGTGTTATCTAAGTATTCTAGTAAGAATGCAAGACCAATTGAAGCCATTAAACCAACAATGAAAGCAATTGCTACATTTAACATTGGACGTGGCTTAATTGGAGATAGATTTTCTGCAACTTCTGCTTTTGATAAKAYTGTTACGTTATCAACACTCATRATTTTWGCAAYTTCACCTTGAAACACTTCTGCAGTTGTATTAGCAATATCACGAGCTAGTTTTGGGTCTTTATCTTGCGCAGTTACCGCCACTACTTGTGAGTCTTTCTCATTAGCTACTTCAATTTTATTGTTTAGCTCTTGTACTGTTATATTTAAACCTAGCTTTTCTTTCACTTGATCTAAGATTACTGGACTTTTAATAATAACCTTATATGTATTCGTTAATTGAATATTCGTTTGTACCTCATTATACTGAATTGCTGCCCCTTCTTGTTTCTTCTGATTCACAAGAATTTGCGTTGAAGATTGGTAGATTGGTGTCATGAAGAAGAAGCTAATGATAGCACTTACAATAGCTGCACCAAAGGCGATTACGAGGATCATTGCTAAACGTTTTTTTAAAATATAAAATAACTCTTTTAAACTAATTGTTTCTTCCAT
>NZ_JBFTMA010000680.1:0-2412 GCF_056396725.1 Bacillus sp. 05T31 | reverse complement strand
GAATTAGGCGCCTATAAAAAAGAGAAAATTACAGCAGGTCATAAAATGATCGATTTAAGTATCGGGAATCCTGATATGCCTCCTGCTGATTTTGTGAGAGAAGAAATGGTACATACAGCAAGTGCAAAAGAAAGTTACGGATATACATTATCTGGTATTCAAGAATTTCACGAAGCTGTAACTGAATATTACAACAACACTCATAACGTTATTTTAAATGCCGATAAAGAAGTTTTATTATTAATGGGTTCACAAGACGGACTCGTTCATTTACCGATGGTTTTTGCAAATCCGGGAGATATTATATTAGTTCCTGATCCTGGATATACGGCTTATGAAACAGGAATTCAAATGGCCGGTGCAACATCTTACTACATGCCATTAAAAAAAGAAAATGATTTCTTACCTAACTTGGAAGTTATCCCTGAAGAAATCGCCAATAAAGCAAAGATGATGATTTTGAACTTCCCAGGAAATCCAGTTCCAGCAATGGCACATGAAGATTTCTTTAAAGAGGTAATCGCATTCGCGAAAAAACATAATATTATCGTTGTCCATGATTTTGCTTATGCTGAATTTTATTTTGATGGTCAAAAGCCAATTAGCTTCTTATCTGTACCTGGTGCAAAAGAAGTTGGCGTTGAAATTAATTCTTTATCTAAAAGTTATAGTTTAGCTGGTAGCCGTATTGGTTATATGATTGGTAACGAAGAAATTGTCGGCGCGCTTACGCAATTTAAGTCTAATACAGATTACGGTGTGTTTTTACCAATTCAAAAAGCTGCATCCGCTGCATTACGACACGGCGCTGCATTTTGCGAAAAAAACCGTGGAATTTACCAAGAACGTAGAGATACTTTAGTGGACGGATTCCGCAAATTCGGTTGGAATGTCGATAAACCAGCTGGAAGTATGTTCGTTTGGGCTGAAATTCCGAAAGGATGGACTTCGCTAGAGTTCGCTTATGCACTTATGGATCGTGCAAATGTCGTTGTCACACCAGGCCATGCATTTGGTCCTCATGGCGAAGGTTTTGTTCGTATTGCACTTGTTCAAGGTAAAGTAGTATTACAAGAAGTAGTTGAAAACATTAAAAATAGCGGTATTTTCTCTATTGAAAAAATAGAAGAATTAGTTAAGAATTAATAATAACTCCCCTGCTTAACTTTAGCAGGGGTATTATTATTCCTGGAGGTACGATATGAATATTAAAGATACTCTTCCCCATCGCTATCCATTTTTAATGATTGATAAAATTACAAACGTTAAAGAATCTCAATCAGCTACAGGATACAAACTGATCACAAATAACGAGTGGTTTATTAATGAAAATCAAAACTATATGCCTCATATGCTAATTGTAGAAGCACTGGCTCAACTTAGTGCTTTTGTAAGTACAGGTGAATCTGAAGGACTTGGTTTCCTCTCCTCTTTAGATAGGGTGGAATTTCATGAAAATGCGTATCCCGGTGATAAACTTGACTTACATTATGAATTAACACGTAACAGACGAGGTTTTGTTCTTGGGAAAGGAATTGCCTCTGTAAACGGTCAATCAATCGTTACCATTGAAAAGCTATTAATATATCAAGCTGATTAAACAGATTACATAGTAAGGGGTAGGGAAATGCGGAATGTTGTTGGTATTGATGCTGGGGGAACATTAACAAAGATTGCTTACTTTAACGAAATGAACAAATTAGTTTTTAAAAAATTTTATTCATATGAACAAGAAAGAATTAAAGAATGGCTTCAAAATCATAATTCAATTACACAATTATGCATTACAGGTGGTAAAGCTAAACAGTTAGAAGAACTACTTTCAGGTTCATATAAAATAGTAGAGTTAAACGAGTTTGAAGCAACTTTAGTAGGAGTACGCTACATACTAAAAGAAGAAAAACGTGCTATAAACAACTTTGTCCTAACAAATATCGGTACAGGTACTTCCATTCACTATGTTCACGACAAGCAATATGTTCGTGCTGGTGGAACTGGAGTTGGCGGTGGTACTATTATGGGTCTTTCAAAACTATTAACAAATATAGATCATTTTGAAGACGTGATTCCGCTTACGAAAATTGGTTCAAGAAACAGTCTAGATATTACAGTTGGAGATATTTATGGTGGGATTCTCTCCCCTCTTGATAATAACTTAACTGCTAGCAATTTCGGAAAAGCGACCATTACAGACTCAAATTATAGTAGTTCAGATATACTAGCTACCGTTCAAGGACTTGTCGGTGAAGTCGTCACAGCATTAAGCCTTCAATTCGCCGAAGCAAAAAACATTGACCATATCATTTACATCGGTTCTACTCTATGTAATAACGTACATCTTCAAAATATTATAAGTAGCTATACAAAATATCAAAACAAAATACCTGTCTTTTTACAAGACGGCGGTTATAG
>NZ_JBFTMA010000679.1:0-2412 GCF_056396725.1 Bacillus sp. 05T31 | reverse complement strand
CTTTGTAGATCATGTCTTTGCCATGTGTCATATGCTWGGATTTCGATTTGCTCCTAGAATTAAAACGTTTAGTAAAAATAAAATTTATACTTTTGAAAAGCCCGTAAATCTACCACATCTAGAATTTATGATTGATGGAGCAATTCATACAAAGAAAATAAGAGAAAATTGGGATGACTTATTACGATTAACTAGCTCTGTTCGTAATGGAACCGTCACAGYTTCTCTTATTCTCAAAAAGCTTGYGGCMTATCCRCGACAGAATAGCTTATCTGTAACTTTGCGTGAAAGTTGTAACGGTTGCAACACTTGGAATTTTTATTATGTATTTAATCGTTTTCTTATTGGGCATCTTAGGGGTGACTGTTCCATATATTCACCAGGGTGGGACAATTAGTATCATCATAAATGCAATTGTAATTGTTGTTGCTGCATTAGATTTATTACTAGATTTTGATTCAATTGAAAATGGTACTCAGAGTGGAGCGCCAAAGTATATGGAATGGTACAGCGCAGTAGGGCTTATGATGACATTAGTCTGGTTATACTTGGAGATCCTTCGTCTGGTTTCTTACATTATGAAAAACAAAGACTAGAAAACATCCTGCATGGTTCAAACATGCGGGATGTTTTTGGTATCTCTAATTATCGATTAGACAAATATAAAAAATAATAAATATATGATGTTGCTGTACAAAAAGTCCAACCCATATTTATAAACTTTCAGCTCCCTTTCTGTAATCTTCCTTTGATTACTACATACGAATTAACAGTAAAAAAGCCGATTCTCCCTTAGCGTACGAAATTCGCGTTTTGTTGGTGCTACCCCATCGCTATCAAGCTAATATTTTGAAATACCCCCAAAGCGAAAATTTCACCTTTCCATAGCTATCTATAAGGATTCAGCCCATCGTTTTGAGGAACAATGAATTTCTTAGCCTGATGGCGATGGGGCGGTATCCTTTAATGAAAAGAGAAACTAAGAAGACCAATGATTTAAAGACTCAGTTTATTTCAATATCCATAAAATCTACTTAATTAAGAAAAAGGTACATCACAAGGGGGATTTAAATTTTTATAGGGGATGGCTGAAAAGAAATGAATCTGTACGATACTACATATATTTCCTTTAACAACTATCCCCATTATATTTAAAATTTAATTATAAATCCTTTTTTGCATATATTTTCAGAGATATTACCATTGATATAAGACAAATAGCTATTGAAATAAAACAAGGCATCCATGCCAGAACAATTGATGAAAATGGAAAGGTGGTTGTAAAACCAATGTTAATCGATTGCCCCCCCTTTATAAGAGTAGGGGCGACAAAAGGTATTAAAAAGACAGTGAAAAATGATATAAGTTTTGTTTTATCATAACCGAATTTAAATTGAACAGGAAGTAGTATACCAAATAAAATACTGAAAATTAAAAATGTTATTCCAAGAGCGTTTACGCTGAGTTTTTCTATACCTGATGGTATGATAACTGACGTAATAATACGGATGATGGAGACACAAATGAAAATTACAAAGAGAAAGATATATTTTGCTTTTACAAATGCATTTCGTGTATATGGAGTTGCACAAAGCAAAGCGGCCCCCTTGTACTGATCCTCAAATTTGGATAACGTACTAAACAAAATAAGCTCCATCACAATTACTGTTAAAAGAAAGCTAACAAGACCGCCATCGTTTAAATGTAGTTGTGTAGAAATGTAAATAGGAGCGATAGTAGCATAGACGAGTAAAATTAGAAAATATTTTTTGACTAGTATAAAGTCTTTCCTTACAAGGTTAATTAACATGGTTATTACCCCTGATATATGAAAGCATAATATCCTCTAAAGTTGGTCTTTCCATCAATACATCAGGCATGAGTCGGCGTACATCATCTTTTTTATGAGTAATCCCCTCAAATCCGTAGTGAGATTGATGTAAATTTAAAAAAAGTTTTTTTGTTTGTTCATTAATTAATTGATTGTCTCCCTTTACCAATGCATGTGTGTCTACTAACACATCTTTTTCCTCATTAACTAAAATTTTTCCATCATCGATTAAAATGATCATATCGGCAATTTTATCTAAATCAGAGGTAATATGAGTGGAAAAAAAGACGCTTTTCCCTGGTTCCTTCATAAAATCTAGGAGAATATCCATTAATTCACTTCGTACCAATGGATCCAAACCACTTGTTGGTTCATCCATTATTAATAGGTCTGCGTGGTGGGATAGAGCCAATGCAACTGCAAATTTCATCCGCATACCTTTGGATAGGGTAGAAATTTTCTGTTCTAGATTTAAATTAAACTGTTTAATATAAGCTAAGAAAACCGACTCATCCCAATCAGTATAGGAAGGTGCAATCACATTTTTCATTTCTTTCAATGTTAATTCATCATAGAAATAT
>NZ_JBFTMA010000678.1:0-2417 GCF_056396725.1 Bacillus sp. 05T31 | reverse complement strand
GAAGCAAGCAGCTCCAACTATTTTTAACAGCGCTAAGAAAGTTTCAATGGTCTTAGAGAATCTAATGAGACCACTTTYTCTGAATTAAAATGGTATTCTCCTAGTAAATTGATATGTTCCCAACCTAAAGGTGACATATGATGCAATAAGTTCTCATTAAAACTACCTATCCGTTTTTGATATTTAACTGCTTTTGTTAAATGTAGAGTATTCCAGATACTGATGGCATTGATAATTATGTTTAAGGCACTGACCCTTTGCAATTGATGCTGTATGGTTCGTTCCCTAAGCTCACCTTGTTTTCCGAAGAAAATAGCTCTTGCAAGTCCATTCATGGYTTCTCCTTTAATTCGAATGGTAGCAGCACCTTTTAATAGAATTGTCCCCTTGGTTTAACAAATGCTTTTTTGTAAATAATATGTTTGTTAAATAATTAATTAAGGGGGACTTGTATGCCACAGGATCGAAAAGCAGAAGTTCAAAACGATGCATACGAAGGAAAAGAGATCATGCCAGATAATCCACAATATCTACCGCGTCACGTGCAAATGGAGCTGCCTCACGAATTTTCTGTAAATCCTYTGTTTGCCCGCGAAGGAGAATCAGTCGTTCCGCGCTTTCACATGCCTGATGAAGGCATGTTACCAGAAACAGCGTATCAAATCGTCCATGATGAAATTGCTCTTGATGGCAATGCCCGCTTGAATCTTGCAACATTCGTTAGCACATGGATGGAGCCTGCCGCAGAGCACTTATATGCCAAATCATTCGACAAGAACATGATTGACAAGGATGAATATCCACAGACAGCCGAAATTGAGGAGCGGTGTGTCCGCATTTTAGCAAACCTCTGGCATTCGCCCACCCCCCTTACGACTATGGGCGTTTCAACAACTGGATCGTCGGAAGCATGTATGCTCGGGGGGCTTGCGTTAAAGAGACGCTGGCAAAATGCACGCAAAAGCGAAGGGAAGCCGGTGGATCGGCCCAATATTGTGTTTAGTTCTGCTGTTCAAGTCGTKTGGGAAAAATTCGCGAACTATTGGGAGGTTGAACCACGCTATGTGAAGGTTAGCCCAGAGCATCCCCGATTGGATCCTCAAGGGGTCCTCGCTGCCGTGGATGAAAATACGATTGGTGTGGTACCGATTCTCGGTGAGACTTATACCGGGCTTTACGAACCGGTTGCCGCCATTGCGAAAGCGTTGGACGATTTACAGGAGAGGACGGGCCTCGATATTCCCATGCATGTGGATGYGGCTTCGGGGGGATTTATAGCACCGTTTCTTCAACCAGATTTAGTCTGGGATTTTCAATTACCGAGGGTGAAGTCCATCAATGTATCCGGACATAAATATGGATTAGTCTACCCTGGGTTGGGTTGGATAATTTGGCGGGAAGCTGAAGATCTCCCTGAGGATCTAATCTTCCGCGTCTCCTATTTGGGCGGGAACATGCCGACTTTTGCCCTGAATTTCTCTCGTCCTGGCGCACAAGTGCTCCTGCAATATTACAATTACCTGCGTTTGGGGAAAAGTGGGTACTATGATGTCCAAAGRGCTTCTCAGAAAGTCGCTCTTTTTCTTAGCAAGGCGATTCAGAAKATGGAACCGTTCGAACTTTTGTCCGATGGTTCGGATATTCCGGTTTTCGCTTGGCGACTGAAAGATGGTTACACATTAAACTGGAATCTTTATGATTTATCTCGACAATTGCGTGTGTTCGGCTGGCAAGTACCCGCCTATCCATTGCCTCCAGATATGGAAGCGGTGACGATTATGCGCGTTGTGGTTCGAAATGGATTTTCCATGGATCTCGCGCATTTATTTTTGAGGAACCTCAAACAGACCGTTGCCTTTCTGGATTCCCTGGACGGGCCTATGCCACATGATACGAAATGTGATAATGGGTTTCATCACTAAATGAAAAAAGCCTAATTTCTTCATATTTAATTGAGAAATTAGGCTTTTTAATATTGAAATTTCCTTAACGTTGTAAATCAGCATTTTTCTGTTGTTGTCCTTTATTAAGACTTTGTCTTATAAATAATTCTGCAATRATTAAATTTGGYACCCAYGCTAACCAAGCAATAACAGYRTAACTAASTTCRAAMTGCTYYARTCCAAATAGCAATACAAAYAAAGGTAGCCAAATTCTTAATGTAACTGCCGCAAAGGTTAAGGAATAATTTCTGATCATCCAATTCCGATGGTCTTGAATTTTTTTATTCTTAACTCTGTTTAATGCTTGATATGCCGATGTGGTACTACCCCACATCCATCAACTTAAGGTATCTTTTTATACAAAATGTGGTTTTTTCACGTAGTCTTTTATTATCTTTTATAGATAGCATAAAAGTAGGCACATCAAATAAACCCTGACGGGTTTTAAATTTTTCGCTATGCTACCTGATGGGC
>NZ_JBFTMA010000677.1:0-2420 GCF_056396725.1 Bacillus sp. 05T31 | reverse complement strand
CTTGTACTTCACCCCCAAGATGCTTTGCAAGCTTCAATTCGCGGGTTAAATATATGGTGGGAAGTTGTATTCCCTTCACTACTACCGTTTTTCATCATTGCGGAACTTCTAATCAGTATTGGTATTGTAAAATTTATCGGTGTTATATTAGAACCACTAATGCGTCCACTGTTTCGTGTTCCAGGGGTAGGCGGATTTGTTTGGGCAATGGGAATGGCTTCAGGATTCCCCGCTGGCGCCAAATTAAGCGCTAGACTACGCAAGAGCAATCAACTAACACAAATTGAAGCGGAACGACTCGTATCTTTCACAAATTCTTCTAATCCACTTTTTATTTTTGGAGCGGTTTCTATTGGTTTTTTCAATAATCCGAAATTAGGACTCGTATTAGCAGCAGCACATTATATAAGTAACTTTATCGTCGGATTACTTATGCGCTTTTATGGTAATAACGATACTTACATAAAAGACAAACATACGAATCAAAAGCGTGCCTTCCAAAACCCTTTTTCCATCCTCCACCAAACACGTATGCAAGAAAAAAGACCAATCGGAAAACTACTCGGTGACGCTATCGTTTCTTCTATTCAAACATTGCTCATGATTGGTGGGTTTATTATTTTATTCTCTGTTTTAAATAAAATGATTACTGTTTTCAAAATTACAGAAGCGCTTTCTTTTATTATGCAACATATTTTATCATTCTTCCAACTTACATCCCAATTTAGTATTCCGATATTATCCGGTATTTTTGAAATGACGCTTGGAAGCCAAATGATTAGTCAAATTAATGAATCAACACTTCTTCAACAAGCGATGGTAACAAGCTTCATTTTAGCATTTAGCGGTCTTTCTATTCAGGCACAAGTAGCAAGCATATTAGCGGAGACAGATATCCGCTTTAAACCATATTTTTTAGCTCGAATTATCCAAAGTATTCTCGCTCCTATTTTCACTTTTATATTTTGGGGACCATTTTATGAAAAAGTTCATTCTTTCTCGCCTACGCAAGAAGATCTTCCCGTATTTTTATTGAATCATTCTTATACACTAACTGAT
This sequence comes from Bacillus sp. 05T31, assembly GCF_056396725.1. Classification (NCBI taxonomy): domain Bacteria; kingdom Bacillati; phylum Bacillota; class Bacilli; order Caryophanales; family Bacillaceae; genus Bacillus; species Bacillus sp. 05T31. The sequence continues at coordinate 1,361 of NZ_JBFTMA010000677.1, read as the reverse complement.
ATTTGGACATCATTTATACACTACGGACCAATCTTCACCTTATTTTGTTTATATTTGTATGTCATCTTATTGTTTTTACGTATTCATAAAGAAAAACCCCGTTCACTTTAACGGGGTTTTAAACTTGTCTTTTAAAGCACGCTCTACAATCGGAGGAACAAGGTCTACTACACTCCCACCATATCTCGCAACTTCTTTCACAATACTTGAACTTAAAAATGAATATTGATTATTTGTCATAATGAAGAAAGTTTCGATATTTTCGTCTAATTTTCGATTCATTGAAGTAATTTGCATCTCATATTCAAAATCAGAAACTGCTCGCAAACCACGTAATATTGCATTTGCATTACGCATTTTTGCATATTCCACCAATAATCCACTATGTGAATCAACTTTTACATTCGGAATATCCTTTGTCGCCTCTCGAATTAACTCTAGGCGTTCTTCTACCGAAAAGAATGGTTTTTTTGATGAATTGTTTAAAACAACTACATATACTTCATCAAATACTTTTGCTCCCCTTTTAATAATATCCAAATGTCCAAGGGTAATTGGATCAAAACTCCCTGAAGAAATAGCTATACTTGTCATTCTGTCCCCTCACCTTCATACTTATAAATCGAAATTGCTGTAATCCCGTAGTTTTCTGCCCGTACTTTTACAAGTTCTCCTATAGAATCAGGTAAAACCACGTCATCCCCATGCTCTGCCATAATGATGCCATCTTTATTTAACAATCCATGTTGATCCATTACACTAACTAAAGACACAATTTTTTGAGCTTTATATGGAGGGTCTATTAGTATAAGATCGAATGATATTTCACGCTTTATAAGCGCCTTTACCGCACGCTCTGCATCATTTCGGTACACTTCAGCTTGTTCTTGTAGTCTACAGCTTTCTAAATTTTGATGAATGACTTTTATCGCTTTACTATCTCGGTCAACAAAAATCGCTTTATCAATCCCTCTACTTATGGCCTCAATTCCAAGACCACCGCTACCACCAAATAAATCAAGAGCGATACCACCATCATAATAAGGACCTATCATATTAAAAATAGACTCTTTCACTTTATCTGTCGTTGGACGTGTTGTATTACCAGGTACCGCTTTAAGTGGGTGCCCTTTACATTTTCCTGAAACTACTCTCATCTGTTGTCACTACCTTTATTTCAATCTATAGAGCGATTACAGCAAATTCATTTCAATTCGGTAACCGCTACCGATTCATACTATTTCATACATTTTTTCATTAATCTGTTATTTAACTAATTGAAAACCTCAGTTAAAATAATCGCTCGCTATTTCTTTCATATCCATTTCACTATTTGCAAGCAACAACCCTCTATGTACATC
>NZ_JBFTMA010000676.1:0-2428 GCF_056396725.1 Bacillus sp. 05T31 | reverse complement strand
GGATAACGTTACAAYTGCAGCCGGTTTTGAACAGCCGGTTTGTAGAAAATGATATTCCTTACTGGGAGGAACATTCATCTGCCACTAACTCACCTATTTGCCTTTTTGCAGAAGGAAATAATCAAGAACTTGAAATAATGGCAATAGATTTTATTAAGGAACCTGGTGATCGTATTCAGGGGCCTATGGTTCAAACAAAATTATTACGAGGCACTACAACAGATATGTTAGTTGTGAAATTATCTCATCTATGTTCAGATGGTGCAGGGGTCAAGGAATATATTAATTTACTTGGAGCAATTTATACTCAACTTTCCCTCGGAAAATCTAAGGATCAAATTATAAAGGAATTTGGTACGGGGAATGAGAGTTTTCGTGATCAATCACATGTATTCRAATATGCTGGAATATCGGACATAAAAAGCGCGTATCATCCTAACCAAGAACAACAGGCATCGTTATGGTCTTTTCCATCTCAACCCAACAAAAATAAATCCCCTCAAATGTCCGTACGGCGGTTGAGCCATGAGCAATCTCTACGTCTAACCCAATGGACAAAAGCACAAGAGGCTACCTTGAATGATGTAATCATGACTGCATACTTCCGAGCTTTATCACATTTCACTGTGTATGCAGAACCTCGCACCGCAGAAAAAATGATCGGTTTAACAATTGATTTACGTCGATATCTGCCTAATTATACAACTGGTGCTATTTGCAACTTATCCGGCATGGAAATGCCAGTGATTAAAATGGAGGATGATGAATCATTTAATCAGACTCTCGTTCGAATTAAACAATCAATGGATAAAATAAAGTCTCAAAATCCAGGTCTTTCTTCAGCAGCAGGTATGGAGCTACTAGCAGGTATGAAGCTATCTGTGGTGAAGGAAATGTATAATCAGCAATACGAACAGGCTTTACAGATGGGGATGGCGTTRCCATTACTGACAAATTTCGGGGTGATCGCTGATGAACCTATTCAGTTTGGTGAAGTTCAAGCTGAGGACGGGTACATGACATCACCCATTATGTATGCGCCATTCTTTTCAATGGGTGCAAGCTTTTATAATGGAAGACTTACATTTACGATTGGTTATCATACACCGGATACATCAAAAGAAAAGGTAGACAAATTTTTAGAAAGTGTTGTTAATCAACTATCATAAATAAAAGAGAATATGGCGCAAAAATTTCTAGCGGAATTGTATTTTAAAGGCTCGTCCCCATTGCTATCAAGCTAATAAAAAGGAATGCCCCCTAAAAWGAAAAAAWACGCTATYCTTTCTRTAGAATCATAGGAAAGGATGGCGTTTTTTATGTCTGTTTCTGTGTCTGAMGAATTAMAACTATTTGCTYAAGAGATTCAAAGTTTTTTATCTCCAAATACCTTACGGGATCTTGCTAAAGATGTTGGTTTTGTACAACGAACCAGTAAGTACAAACAAAAGATTTGGTCGCTTTATGTGTATGGGTGAGCCAAAATGTAGCTATGACTTCTTTAACTCAGTTATCTAGCTGTTTAGAAGCATCAACAGCAGTAATTATCAGTCCTGAGGGACTGAATCAACGATTTAATAAGGCGGCCGTCCAACTTTCACAACACCTACTAGGGGTCCCTCTTGGCAAAGTGAGTCTATCAACTCCTTAATGCTCCCTTCGGTCCGCTTCCCGTTGATAGACGCCAAATGTGGCAGCACTCCTTTTTACAAGGAGTATGGCCGTATTTATAAAAGCAAAAAACACCGTTCCCATTATGCGAACGGTGTTAAAAATCTTAATCTTAAAGAACTAACGCACTCGTTAGTTTAAGTGTTATACTTCACAAATTATTAAAAAATATTTAATTCTAGAAATTCATCAGTTTCCATAAAACCAAACTTCTTATACACTGGTCTACCCATTTTTGAAGCCCCAAGCCATATTTGTGARATACCTGAAATCTTAACTTCATCAACTAATTTAGTTAACAGCTTTGTTGCGATTCCTTGCCCACGATAATTTTCATTAGTATACATATTTGTGATATAAGCCTTTTTTCCAGTCTTATTGGTGTAACAAGGTGGAAATTCATAAAAAATTACTGCACCACAAGCTATARTTTCTTCATTATCTTCCACTAGCCATTGAATTAAAGTACCWTCACTTAGTTTRYTTTTAAAGAAARYATATAGTTCTCTAYCAATATCTATATTAGGTTCTATCCCCTCATCAACYAATTGCTTTTTTCTTAACTCGACCAATTTATCAATATCATCRATATTTGCTTTRCGATATTTCAACTTYTCACAACTCCTTTATAAAATTACAACTGACCAGCCCCAYAGCATAATTAMTTCTCATCATTTACTAAGGATTGCATAAAATCCATCTGCAATCATACCAACTTTTTATCTGTTAAAAAACTTTGCAACAGAACTCTCTGAAT
>NZ_JBFTMA010000675.1:0-2433 GCF_056396725.1 Bacillus sp. 05T31 | reverse complement strand
GTATAAAGAATTTAATGATTTGCCAAAGGATGATCTTATATGGAATAAGGGAATCGTAATGAATTTCTTTTACGGTAATCAAGAAAAAATAGAAAAGCTAGTTAATAATAAAGATTTTCGAAAGCAATTTTTTAATGAACATCCTGTGCGGAAATCTAAGTGATATGGAGGAAGATGTGGTTATTTTATGATTGAAAATACGGACATTTTTTTAAGGGAGTCATTCAGTATTGAATGATTCTTTTTTTGATGAAAATTATGGAAAAAAACATAATATTGTGCTATGGTTAATTACATAAGTAATGAACCTATGAACCTAAGGTGGTGAAATCGTGAAACCTACTCTAGAACAAAATAAGTTAATATACATACAAATTGCAGAAACAATTGAATCTGATATTTTAAAAGACATATTACTTGAAGAAGAACAAGTTCCGTCGACAAATCAATTTGCGAAGATGTTACAAATTAATCCGGCTACAGCTGCAAAAGGAGTAAATCTACTAGTAGATGAGGGGATTTTATATAAAAAGAGAGGGATCGGGATGTTTGTTACAAAGGGAGCAAAAGAAGTCGTACTAAAAAAAAGACAGCATGTTTTTATGACTGAGTATTTACCTAAAGTGTGGGAAGAAGCAAAAGTACTAGAAATATCAAAAGACGAATTGATGGACATGATACACAAAATTACGAAGGAGGGGAAAGAGGGATGATTGCACTTGAAACGAAAAACTTGTCTAAAAAATATAAAAAGAAATTAGCTGTTAACGAAGTAACTATTTCATTGGAAGAGCATAAAATATATGGTTTGCTTGGAAGAAACGGAGCGGGGAAAACAACTTTATTAAACATACTCGCAGGTCAGATTATTTCAAGTAGTGGAAGCGTATCTGTATTTGGTGAAAATGTATTTGAAAATAGTAAAGCGATGCGAAATATTTGTTTCGTAAAGGTGAAAGAAAACATTAATTTAAGTAGTAAGGTAAAAGATGTTTTTTATTTGTGTAACATGTTTTATGAAAATTGGGATCAAGAATATGCTGAGGAACTTATTAAAAAATTTCAATTGAATGCAAAAGAAAAGTATTATGATTTATCCCATGGCATGCAAACAATTGTTGGTATTATTAAAGGTTTAGCTAGTAGAGCACCAATTACTATTTTTGATGAGCCGACTACCGGTTTAGATGCAGCACATCGAGAGTTGTTTTACGAATTACTATTGGAAGATTATAGTGAATATCCACGAACAATCATCTTATCAACACATTTAGTTGAGGAAGTGTCCCATGTTATAGAAAATGTAATCATATTAAAAGAAGGATCATTAGCTGTTCAATCCTCTGTGGAAGATTTTTTAGAAAAAGGACACATAATATCAGGACATAAAGATAAAGTGACAAATTTTTTAATGGGGAAAAATGTTGTAAAACAAGAGTTGTATGGGAATAAAGAGATTTCTGCGATATGGGGAGATCTTTCTGCTAGAGATTATGAGCTGATAGAAACTGAAGGGTTAGAAATAGACAGAGTAACACTGCAAAAACTATTTATTTATCTAACAGATAATGAGGTGAAATGAAAATGCTTTTAAAACAATTAAAGTTACATATGAAATTTCATTATAAGGCTATTCTTATCTTTTGGTGTGTGGCATTACTTATAAAATGGACAACAACTGCAACTGATATAAAGGGACTAAAGGTAGCATTTTTACATGATATCTTCAATAATTCATCTATTGCAATTGCAATATTTATTGTGGCAAGTGTTTTTCTTGTTCAAGATGACATATTTCGTACAGTTGTCTCATTTGGCGTTACTAGATTACAATTCTTTATTGGTTCAGTATGTTTTATCATATTACAATCAGTAATTTTTTCATTTCTACAAGTTTTGCTTTTACAAGGTACATTTTATGAAACGAAACATATAAATTTAGGAGCACATACAATCGAACAATTCTTTGCACAGTTCGTGTTCTATCTATTATTAGCTAGCTTATTTCAATTAACAACTATTTTTCAGAAAAGATTTAATTGGATAGGCTTTGCTTTTAGTGTGATTTTTTTCTTGGGATTGACGAGTACAATTTATGGTAAGGTAGGTTTGAAAGAATTGGTATTTATTGATAGTAAATCGTTACTTGATATACCCAATTTTATATCAATTTCGATAGTACTTATTTTAATATACTTTATAATTAGCGCTCTATTTATTCGTAAAGTTTCTTTTGAGGATACGATTTAAGCACAAATACTTTAAGAGAGAAGGAAGACTGTATGGGAGATACTTCTTCACTAATAACCGTCTTTTTATGCGTGGCACTGCTAATTTTTTGGCGACGATATCGTTCTATGTATAAGCCGATAAAGGGAACGGGAAAACGTATTTTGTGGCCATTACTATTTTTAACACCGGGTATTTTATTGT
>NZ_JBFTMA010000674.1:0-2433 GCF_056396725.1 Bacillus sp. 05T31 | reverse complement strand
GTGACGCTAGCCATTGTTCCAGGAGAATCAAGAAGTGAAGCAGTAACGGTTACTGTTCCAGACCCATTAGCGGCTAGAAATAAAGCGGTAAAGTTACCTAAAGAATTGGTAATGACAGCAAGAGGAACCATGAAAGCAAGAGAAGGGTTACTAAATGAAAAACTGACCACTACTCCTGGAGTAGGACTACTGTTTACTAATACTTGACCCCAAAAAATAAAGTATTATTTCCTTGAGTGGGTACACATGCTGTGGTTTCGTTAGAAGTCAAGGTAATAGAAGCAGGCCCAGCAGGAAGATTAAATCCAGTTGGTCCGGTTGATCCAGTTGAACCGGTAGGGAATTGAAAGGGTGGAACAGGTGGAAGKGTARGTCCAATWGAACCCGGRTTWAGYGCAGCARAAGATAAAAACTCGTCCATTATATATTACCTCTAAAAATCGTATTACTAATAGTAAATGTAATGATAGAGCAATGTGAAATGGACAAGCGGTTGTATTTTAATAAATTAAACAAAATAGTTATTTGATAGAAAAAGAAATTAGTATGTTTATTTTAGAAATTAAATATAAAAAGGCGATTATCGTCAAATCGCCTTTTGGGTAATGCAGTGTAATTTTATTCAGTTATTTGAAATATAGTTTCATTCGGTTTGGAAAATCCATACAGTTTCCTTGCGAATTTTAAAATTTCTTCTTCACTACCTGTTAAAGCCTTAACATCATTTTTAAGGGAATGACCATCCTTCTTTAAAGAAGATAATTTTTGTTGCTCCGTATTAAGCGTGATTTGTTTTTCTTTAATCATTTCTTGTTGGTTATTAAGAGAATATTGAAGGACAAAAATTACAGATAATATAAAAGCCAAGGTAGTTATAATACGGCGTCTTGTTTTTTTATTATTACCTTGTTTGGTGTTAGCGTTCACTTGCTGTGAGGGTATCTTAGGATTTGATTGTTGTGATGATATTTTTGGGATGTTTCCCATTAAAATGCCTCCATTACTGATTGTAGAATTTAAACCGTTTAAAAGTATTATAAATGTTCAATGGGAATTTTAGAAGATAKTTTAATATAGGTGAGTTTTGTAAAGTTTAAACAAAATCCTTATTTAAATAAAAGGAACCCCGATTGTCTGCGGGGCTCCTAAGGGTAATCGTCAAGTAATGACGTACTCGACTAGTTAACGATATCATGAATTTTTTGGTAAATATACTGGTAAATGCGTCCAAATTAATGAGAGCATTATTTGAAACAAAACGCTATTTTAATAGGGWSGGGAATAATGATGATTCCATGGGACAARCGAGTAWACRTTKTATCAAGGTGATYATTTTATTAMAGAGGGGACARTTTTAGAGGTTAGTGAAAGGGTGAATAAATCATTAKRTTGGCTTYGGTGCATGTTAGCTCCAAGCTATGAAAAAATGTGCGGTAATAGTACAAAGCGACTTCGGTTGATTCGGATAGATGATGATGAAGAATGATATAAAAATTTCATTTTGTAGAGAAATGAGGTGATTAAGGATGGGCATAGAATATGCCATGATTGTATTAAAAAAGAGCAGAATTTAGCCTATATATAAAGATGTTGGAATTGTTCTAAAGGGGGGAATATCTGAAATATAAATAATTGAGGGGAGTGAACTAATAATGGAAACTAGTACTTTTTTAGGATTGTTTTGGGGATAGATAACGGTTATCGTATCGGGAATACTTTTCGTACGTCCATCGGTACTACGTGAATTGAAAAAATTAGTGGTTGAAGACAGAGGATTTGGTATTATGTATGGTTTTCTATCGATTTTCCTAGGGTTAGGTAGTGTAATCCTACATAATGTATGGGTATTCAACTGGCAGGGGTTCCTAACGGTTATTGCATGGCTTGCATTATTAAAGGGAATCTACATAATTGCATATCCTGAACCCTCCAAGAAAACAGACTTTGAATTAAGGGTACTATCTACACGTATAGCGCTCGCTATCATTGGCGCCTTGGCTTTATGGATGCTTATAGTAATCTATATAAAATAATCCTTTTCTAATAAGAACTATATTAAAATAAATCTCTACGTGTTCATTGACAAAAAGCTGACTATACTTAGTCAGCTTTTTGTATATTACATTCTAGTATTTATCGGTCACAAAAGACATGTTCTCTCTTTTAAGTCGATATCGAAAATATTACCAATTTTTTCTTTTACAATGACAACAAATAAAGAAACATTTACAACGACACTTATTTCGTTTAGAACTCCAATCATCATCACAATGATTCTTTTCTTTAGATTTCCACCAGTCATCATTACAATGCTTTTCCTTAGAACTCCAATCATCATCACAATGATTCTTTTCTTTAGATTTCCACCAGTCATCACAACAATGCTTTTTCTTAGAACTCCAGCAATCATTTTTCCAGGACATTCTTTTATAC
>NZ_JBFTMA010000673.1:0-3556 GCF_056396725.1 Bacillus sp. 05T31 | reverse complement strand
GCCCTTTTACTTTGATATATGTTTCATGGACTCTTCAAGAGCTATTTATTTGAGGTGACGTCAGATTCGTTTGTCCAATTCAGAACCATACTGATGAATCCAACGCATAATCGTTGTAGGAGAAATGGATAAGCCCCGTTTCTCCATTATTTTCACCAAATCACGAAAAATGAGGTTGTTCGGTTAACATAATAATATTAGGCTGATCATGCGTCAATTTGAATACATGTTCCTTTTCCAGACCAATCACGCACTCTTTGTAGAGTAATAGGTTCAGTATGTCCAAGTTTTAGAGACTACTTACATGTATATTAAAGTTTTTGCACCAGAAACAGATACCAAGATTATATTACGGTATGTTTTTCACGATACTGTCTAGGAGTCATGTAAGTTGATTTTTTGAAAACCCTTGTAAAATAACTTTGGTCGTTAAAATTAAGCCAAGCACAAATATCTGATAATGGATATGTAGTGAGTGTTAATAATTTTTTTGCTTCTTCCACTCGTTCCCTTTGAATATATTCACTTAAAGGAATCCCCACTTCTTTTTTAAATAATTTAGATAAATAAGTAGGAGTAATACCCAAATGATTAGCGAGTTCATTGAGAGATATTCCATCGTAAACATTTTTACTAATATGATTCATACATGTAGTAACCGCATTTGAAAATTTTTGCGCATTGAATTCTTTCACCCGATCTGCAAAAGTACGTAAAGCGTCTCCTGACAATCGCCTTACAGAGTCCACGTTATCTAGTTGTTCCATGGTTTGGATATACAAAATACTAAGAGCAAAAGCAATGTCTGGTGGGAGGTTACCTTCTATCGCATATCGAGTAGCTAAAGTAATCGCAATAATTCCAAGAATTTTTTGGTTTCTGAGTGGATCCGCTATTAAAATAGGTTCAACATCTTCTTGTGAAACTGCATACATATATTGTATTAACTTTTTTTTATTTCCTTCTTTGATTGCTGAAAAATAATCATGTACTAATGCCATGTTGTGAGTCTTAGGTTTATTTTGTCGGCGTTTTAAAATATATAAATCAGGTTTCACAATTTTATCGGGAACTTTCTCTAGCACTCTATTTTTTTCTAAAACAATACTTACATCTAACTTTTCATTGAAAATCATGTAATGTAATAAAATTCCCATATCAATTAAAGCAGTTTTTTTAATCTCAGGTAGGCTCTGATAATAGGCTAGTCTTTCTTGAATAGTATTATTTGAGTTACATTCTTTTCGAAGTTTAAAGGTTATATCATCTGAGCCCTTTGGATGTATAGTGGGACCGATTATAATAGTCCCTTTTATATAATCATGATTTGCTATATGAATTAGGACGAAATTTTCAAGATAACTGTTACCTCTGAAAATTGGCAAGTTATAGGGATCATTTTCTTGATAAATGTCACTAAGATGTTCTTCTTTAGAAGAATAAAAAGGACTACAAACATCATCAGAAGTAGAATGATATAAGATTTTTTTGTCTGTAGATAAAATGTGAACAGGTACATGAAAGACTTTATGTGCGAGATCACACAAGTGTTGTATATCGATGGAATTATTCATTACCTTCTCCTTTTAATTAGATTAAATGATAAATTTTTTTCTGTCAGGTATAACTCACGACAAAATATTACTATAAAATATCAAAATAGTACAATTAACGACAAAATATTACTATATTTTTTTTATGAAAATCATATATTATTTATATGTAATTAGCATCTAAATATCGAAGTAGAGATGAAAACAGTGAAGAACCTACAAAATACAAATACAGAAATAGGGGATGAACTGGAGTATACGATTCGAACAAGAAATACGCTTCTTGCTAGTCTCACGGAAAATTTATCCATTTCTGATACATTGCCAGAAGGATTGTAATATGTCCCAGGCACATTACAAGTAGCTGACCAAACAGTGGCATATGCAGTCGATACAGACAAGGGTGAATTTGACGCAGGAAAAGTAAACGAAAATTTTGGAGATGTGACAAATACAGAGTGGCATACAGTCGTATTCCATGCGAGGGCCAAGCTGGAAAAAAGATTCAAAATACAGCGAAAGTCAAAGGAGATACTGTACCACCGCAAGACCAACAGCCAAAATTTCAATTCAATCACTTAGGCAAATTGAGATTGAAAAAGTGATTGCTGCTGATGCAAATGCAAAACTGAAAAAATACTGTGTTCCAAATTTTAGACAAAGATGGTAAAGATGTTGGGAAATTAACAACAGATGAGAATGGCAAGGCTACTTCTCAACCACTACACTTCAGAAAATACACAGTGAAAGAAATTCAAGCATCAAATGGATATATGTATTAMTGGTCGCAACATTAGTTTTATTTTTCCGCAAAAGMGGAARAAAWWAATAGATTYCAAAATTAATAGAAATTGCAAGAGAGACAAGGCATATGAAAAAAATCTTTAGTATTTTGTTAATCTTTGTATTAATATTTTCTATGCTGCATAGCTTTATTACCGCATCACATAATATATTTTAAATTTTCCGAGTACAATGGTTGTTAATTAGCAAAAAAACCTCTAATTAAGAGATGCTGCAATATAAATCCAAATTAAAAGTAGACATTAGACACTTAGTGCACAGTAAATTGACCTCAAAACAGTAGTTACTGCAATACCTGGATTTGTTTATTCTATAACAAAAGAAATGTCACTTAGGGATTATTGCTTTATATCCATTTTTGTATTAGGCATTCTTTGTATGCCACTTTTTATTGATAAATATATATGGCTACTTGAATTTTTCACTTCATTTTTAATTGATAATCAGATTACCTATAGAAAGTGTATTATATCAAATTGGTTTAAGTATTATACACTTTAAATTACGAACGAAAACAAAAGGACGTTTAACCGCCCTTATATCCCTATTACGGGATTATATTTCGATCGATACGTATGTCATTAAGTTGAAGATTCAAAAAGCTTACAAAAGAATCTGAGAGGTTGATTTTCAAATTCATAATCATTCATTTGAATTTCATGTAAATAAAAGGGAAAAGAATCCATTTTATTTACATGGATTCTTTTTTATTACTTCTATAACTTAGTGTAATCTATATTGTCCTGTTAACTGCTCCTCAGCCATTCGAACTAAGCGTTTTGTAATTTCTCCACCGATAGAACCATTTGCACGTGCTGATGTATCTGGTCCAAGTGTGACTCCTAATTCACGAGCAATTTCATACTTCATTTGTTCAATAGCACTTGCAGCGGCAGAAATAAGAACTTCATTTGTATTATTTTCATGTCTTTGAATATGCATAATTGCACCTCCATTATATTTGTATATAACATGTGCTTAATTATAATATTTATACATGAGATAAATATTTTCTTCTAGTATTTTTAGGGACAACTTGTTTCTCCTTATTATATTCCACTAATTGAATTTGAAACACATCYRAATCCTTAWTWCCTAAAACATTCATTTCTTCTCTAAATGAACGTCAGAACTCTACTTTCATTGTTTTTTCTCGGCCATTTCTTAAAGTTTAGATCCTTGAGTACTCTATAATTAAC
>NZ_JBFTMA010000672.1:0-2451 GCF_056396725.1 Bacillus sp. 05T31 | reverse complement strand
AGCTAGAGTAAATTTGAAGTAAAGAAACGTAAAGAAGGAGCACTTATCCTCCAAAATAAGTGCTCCTTTTTATTAAAAGAAAGATTTAACATACAATCAAAATAATACAAATTACTATAAATTACTATAAATCAAACATTCTTGGTCGTTCAAAAATAAAATGAAAACTAAAATTAGTAAATTCGGAAGACTGATAGTGTAGCTGTTGTGTCACCAGTGTTGGGGATGGAAATAGTATTTACTGTAGGTTGCACAGAGATTGTTGTACCAGCTGTTAAAGTAACAATTGTGGAGAAAGAAACCGCACTACCGATAACGTTAGTTGAAAAATTACGAGTAGGTGGTTGACCGTTGAATGAAATACCGAATCCAAATGGTGAAGAACCCGGGAAGGTTGTAGATGCTGAGAAACTAATATCGTATACTCCTGTTTCTAAAATAGTTAAAGTATCTGAAGTGTCATTAAAAATGAGATTATTTAGTTCGAAAACTTGATTAAATTGGATATTCGTTCCAGGTGATATAGTTTGTGGATTAGAATTTCCTATTGCTGCTATAGTTACAGGGAGTGGTGTGCCCGACGGTCCAGTAGCGCCAGTAGCACCTTGAGCACCAGTAGCACCAGCCGGACCTTGAGCGCCTTGAGCGCCAGTAGCACCAGTAGCACCTTGAGCACCAGTAGCACCAGCCGGACCTTGAGCACCTTGAGCGCCAGTAGCACCAGCCGGTCCTTGAATACCTTGAGGTCCTTGAGGTCCTTGAGGTCCTTGAGGTCCAGTAGGTCCAGTAGGTCCTATTGTTCCTCCACCAAGGCAACCTGATCCATATTGAACTAGGATAGCTTGAATTTCTGTAATGAGCTTAACTAGTTTATCGATAGTACAGCAATCGATTTTGAATAACTTAGCAATATACAATAAATAATTAAGCAAACTTTGTAGTTCAACGTACAATGCTCCGCATGAGAAAGGTGAGGACTTTAGGATAGTTAATAAGTTAGCAATAATAGAACTACCAATTTTTTCTTGTGCAGGTGATAAATCTAAGCAACTGAGGAATTTTTGAAGATTATTGAGGAGAGAAACTAGTTTATCGATGTTATCTTGAGAAGGGTTTTGAAATACAGCTTGAATACTTTGACCAAGAGCTTGAAGAAGTCTAGCATACTCTTTTAGTTCTGCCTTAGAGATGTTAATATAACTGCAAGCTCTTACTTCGCAACAATCATTACCATAAAACACTTTCCCTTTATTTTTGTTGGACATCTGTTCATTCCTTTCTTTTATAGAATAAATAGTCGTTACTATATAATAAACTGAATTCGTGAGGGACAAACTACTATTTCTAAAAAAATAAGAAGTTTACCTATCTTGTGAAAACAAAGAACAATTAAGAGATAGAGAAAGATTTATATGAGTTAAAAAAGAATAGGTTAGAATAAAAAAACTGCACGCAAATTGTTAGATTATATCTAACAATTTGCGTGCAGTTCGTGGAACAGCCCAACCTTTTTAATGATTAATTCGTTCATAGTTCGCTTTAGGTAAAATTGGAATAGAAATAGTGAAAGTTGTACCGTTTTGATTACTAGACATTTTTAATGTACCGTTATGATTTTGAATAATTTTCTTCGTTACTGACAAGCCCAGTCCTGTTCCTGAATCTTTTGTTGAGAAGAATGGATCAAAGATATATTCTTGAATAGCTGGAGGAACCCCAGTTCCGTTATCTGTGAAAGTAATCCGAACAAAGTTATCTAGGCGATAACTAGARATTTGAATGGAAAGAGGTCTTTCGCCTCGAGCATCGATAGCATTTTGAAATAAATTTAAAAAAACTTGCACAAGTTCATGACGATCGATATTGACAAGTACACCATCTAATTCCGTAGAAAATTCATAGTCAATAGAAATATTGTGTAAAAAAACTTCACTAGCAAGTAGTTGTTGAATATATTCGCGTAAAAACGTATTGATGGGAAAAGGTTCTCTAGTAAATTCACGCGTTTTTGAAATGGCTAAAAATTTTGTGATAATACTATTTGCACGATCTAGTTCAGGAATGAGTAGACTTTTAAACAATTCTTTATTGGATGGAGAAACGTTATCTTGTAGAAATTGCAAGTATCCACGTACCGTTGTAAGGGGATTTCGTACTTCATGAGCAATCCCAGCTGCGATTCGTCCTGCTAATGAAAATTTTTCTGCATCACGTTCTGTATTTAAATAATGGAAGACACTAATAACTCTAAAAATCTCTCCRTTATAATCCCGAATAATTCGATTGTTTAAAATACCATAGTTTTTGTCTAACACTTCTTCATTATATATTTCTGTTCCTGTTCTTAATGTTTCAATCGCTTTAATTTGTTCTTCTGGCAAGTTTAGTAATTGTTGAATTGGCTTTCCAATTATATCATTTCGTACTACACCAAAATCATCTGCTGCAGCT
>NZ_JBFTMA010000671.1:0-2460 GCF_056396725.1 Bacillus sp. 05T31 | reverse complement strand
CTTAGTTGGTCAAATTATGAAAGCTACAAAAGGACAAGCAAATCCACCGCTTGTTAATAAAATCTTACTTGAAGAGATTAATAAGCGCTAAAAAAAGAGAAGAATTCTTATTTTTGAACGCTAAAATAGTATAGATTCTTAAAGATTAAACAGAAAAAACACCCGTATTTGGGTGTTTTTTCTGAGTTAATCAAACGTTTGTTTAAATGGTGAAAAATAATTTAAACAAACGTTTGATTAACTGTCAAAAGTGAAAAAATGTTTGTATAGCAACTATGGTATGATAGTTGCAAAAAGGTGGGAATAATGATAAATCTAGACATAGAGAGTTTTTTCATCTCATGAAATAATAGATAATTATTATTCATTATATGTAAATTGATGTGAGAGAATGGATAGACATAAAGCAAAACTATCAGGAGTGAATAGTTACTTTTGATGGGCTACACGAATCGGGTTCTTACTGCCTGTTTGAGCGGAATTAAAGAAGGATAGGAAGATGAGAGGAGGTAAGCATAGGGATACTGAATAAGGGTTCGGTGTATTCGTTTTTCAATGAATAAGGAATTTCCTGTGCTAATAAATGATGAAGCGAGCAAGAATTATTTATAATCCTACTTCTGGGCGCGAGCTATTTAAGAAGAGCTTACCAGAAGTATTACAAAAATTAGAACAAGCTGGATATGAAGCGTCTTGTCATGCGACAACTGGTCCTGGAGATGCGACTGTGGCAGCGAGGCAAGCTGCGGATCGTAAGTTTGATGTTGTTATCGCAGCTGGTGGTGATGGTACGTTAAATGAAGTAGTGAACGGTTTAGTAGGACATGAGCATCGTCCAAAGTTTGGAATTATTCCAGTTGGAACGACAAATGATTTTGCGCGTGCGATCGGTGTACCTCGTGTTATTGAAGAGGCTGCGGATATTATTTGTGAAGGAACAACGGTACCGTTAGATCTTGGTAGAGCAAATGATACATATTTCATTAATATCGCTGGTGGCGGCCGTATTACAGAATTAACATATGAAGTACCAAGCAAGCTAAAAACGGTATTAGGCCAACTCGCTTACTATTTAAAAGGAATCGAAATGTTACCATCATTACATCCAACATATGTTGAAATTGAGTATGATGGGAARYTGCTACAAGAAGAAATTACGATGTTTTTAATTACGAATACTCGTTCAGTTGGTGGATTCGAAAAAGTAGCACCATATGCATCTATTAACGATGGATTATTTGATTTATTAGTACTGAAAAAAGGTTCTATCGCTGATTTAATTAAAGCAGCAACACAAGCGCAGCGTGGGGAACATATTAACAATCCGAAAGTACTATATACACAAGCGAATCGTATTAAAGTGCATTCACCTGATAAATTAATGATCAACTTAGATGGTGAATATGGCGGAGATGCACCAATGGAATTTGAAAATATATATCATTGTCTGGAACTATTTGTTCCTGAACATCAAGAGGATGCCCTGTAAAGGCATCTTTTTTTTGCTTTCCCCTCACTATTTGCGAGCAATAAGATTCCCCCACTGATTAAAGTTTCTCTATGTGCAGATGAATTGTAAATTGTAAGTTAGTTTGATTTTTATGGTATTTTTACAATTCGTTTATTTTATATCCATATTTTATTGATACACTGGAAGAGATAAGAAATGAGAGGTAGGATGCTATGGAGAAGGTAAAAGCAATACTATTTGATAAAGATGGGACATTAATGGATTTTCATTCAATTTGGATAAAAGTAGCTGAAGAGCTTGTCGCTGAATGTATAAAATTATATCAACTCCCACAGTCAATGCAGCAGGCTTTATTAAAAGARATYGGTGTRGATGGGGCATTTGTTCATCCKCGTAGTGCRMTMGCTGCTGGAACRAGYCTTGATGTTGCAAAGGGGCTTTGTAAGTATATTACGTCATCTAAGGAAGAGGAGATGCATGAGTGGGTAAGTGAAAAGTTGTTTGCTCTTATGTACGAGCATCGTTCACATATGAGAATGACGGCAGATTTACCGAAAGTTTTACAAGCGTTAAAGGATAGAGGGTTTATTCTAGGTGTCGTTACAGCTGATGATTTCGCGCCGACAGAATTATTTTTAAAGCAATATCAATTGGAAGCTTTTTTTGATTGTGTTATAGCTTCAGATACATTTCCAGCACAGAAGCCAGATAAAAAAATTGTAGAATCGTTTTGTGAGAGATTTAATTTAGAGACATGTGAAGTAGCAGTCATCGGGGATACACCGACGGATTTATATTTAGCGAAAAATGGTGGCGACTGTTATGCGATTGGCGTACTATCTGGTACGGGTGATCGTCAAACGCTAGAACCACTTGCAGATTTAGTATTACAATCTGTTGAAGATTTAATTTCTCATTCAGGTGAGTTTATTTGGGAACAAGGAAAGTCTAATGTATAAATGAATAAGTCTATAAGGACTCTATATGAG
>NZ_JBFTMA010000670.1:0-2463 GCF_056396725.1 Bacillus sp. 05T31 | reverse complement strand
TCGATCACATTGTGTAAACGATTTTGGACCTTTCGTATAAGTCCCCAGTCTGCGTAAATTCGCAGATACATACTACTATATAAAATTGTATACATTTGCTCATCTGTTACAAATGTATCTCCTGGAGACAATACATATACTCCTTTTTCACAAGAAGACTAGCAAGAAGCACTATAGCCTGTATGATCATGAGATCTGTAGCTTTTGCATGTTAATAAATATAACAGTCAACTTCATCTTGCTCAGAATCTACATAGACCCAATTACCTTGCTGTTTTCTTGAACGATGAGCATAGGATACGACAAACAAAATTTCGACATAAAATTTTGYTCCAACTTGCACAATTGCATTCTTCACGGGATACGCATATGCATCAAATAATATCTTATCTGATGTTTTGCATATGTCTGTATTCTACATCCCTTCTGTGAATCCTTCCATAATGTGCGTTTTCTTGTCTAGATTTTGTCGATTTAACGTAAATACATGTCTTTTTCGAAAATCCTATCCCTAGTTTATTCTGAAAAATTAAAGTCTAAACGTAAAATATAGGTTTTTATCACAATTTTTTATTATAATATATTTTCTTCAACTACGCTACATATCCCTTTAATTTTCATCTTACACTTAAAGATAACGAAATCGTTCCTTTAGCATAATTAAAAAACAGAAGAATATAAGTATAACCATTCCGCTATATTCTATTACTAAGCCGAAAGTTCATGCTCTACTTCGCATCTTCCTCTAACGCCTTCTCACGAGCGAAAAAAGCACATTCACCTTTGGTAAATGTGCTAAAACATTTTTTGGTTTTGCACTGCATTCACAATAATATTTGCTGTTTCTTCAATTGCCTTATTTGATACATCAATCACTTGACAATTTATTTTACTAATTACTTCCTCAAAATGATCAATTTCTTCTTGAATACGATTAATATTTGCATATGTTGCTCCATCACTTAATCCAAGTGATTTCAATCGTTCTTTTCGAATATGATTTAACTTATCTGGTATAATTTTCAAACCGAAACATTTCTCTTTTGCCACTTGATATAATTCCTCAGGCGGATCCACTTCCGGTACAAGTGGTACATTAGCAACTTTCAAACGTTTGTTATGCGCTAAATATTGTGAAAGTGGTGTTTTTGATGTACGTGAAATTCCAATCAACACGATATCAGCTTTTAAAATACCACGTGCATCTCTACCATCATCATACTTAACTGCAAATTCAATCGCTTCAATTTTTTTAAAGTACTCTTCATCTAATCTTCGAACGACACCTGGCTCATACCTTGGTACTTGCCCTGTAATTTCTTCAATTTGATCGATAAGAGGTCCGATAATATCGTATGCCTCTACTCCTTCTTTTGCCGCTTCTGTCAATAAATATTGACGCATATCAGGCTTTACTAACGTAAAACAAATAAGCGCTTGATTGCTCTTGGCAATCGAGATTACTTCTTTTAATGTCCCTGTATCTTCTACATACGGTACACGCCTAATATCAGGAGCGAATGGGAACTGTCCCATTGCCGCTCTAACAACCAAATCAGCCGTTTCTCCTACAGAGTCAGATACGACATATACGATTTTATTATCCATTACATTACCTCACTTTAAACAAATTACACTTATTCGTTATTTACTAAATTTACAAACGCRCGTGTAATATTTGTTTTTGTAATTCGTCCAATCACTTCTAAACCTTGTTTCGTACCCTTCACAACCGGCATCGCATCAATCTGTCTTTCTATTAATTCCATCGCAATATCATATAAAGAATCCTCCCTGCGACACATCGCAATGTTTGGCATCCTTGTCATGATAATATTAACCGGAAGAGAGGTTAAATCCTGCTTTCCTAAGCTAGCTCGTAATAAATCTTTACGAGATACAACGCCAACTAATAAAGTAGCTTGATCTACAACAAATAATGTACCAACGTCCTCTAGAAACATAGTACAGATTGCATCGTATACTGATACATTTTTATCAATTACAGCCGGTCTAGATTGATAATCTTGCACTTTAATTTTCTTAACAGCTTCAGATAATAGCTGTCCCCCGGTTTTACCCGTATAAAAATAACCTACACGTGGACGCGCTTCTAAATAACCAGCCATCGTTAAAATTGCTAAGTCTGGTCTTAGCGTTGCACGTGTTAAACCCAATTGCCCAGCAATTGACTCCCCTGTAATAGGACCGTGATCTTTTACAATCTGAATGATATGCTCTTGCCGTTTATTCAGCTCTATGATAATCACCACCTTTAATGCACAACGAAAAAAGTTATACTATCTCTTAAATATTATATACTAAATATGCTATTCGAAAAAGAAAGTATGTAAAAAGGACCGTATACGGCCCTTTTTATATTTGAAACTTATCAAGTTGTTCCAAGAAACGCCTTGTTTTCAAATAAATTCCACAATATTCGTCATAATATGTATTCAATAC
>NZ_JBFTMA010000669.1:0-4326 GCF_056396725.1 Bacillus sp. 05T31 | reverse complement strand
ATCCACTGGAGGATTAGACATAGAAATCACTTGAGACCCAACATAAATATTCATATTTCGAATTTTAAGTAATGGATGTTTATAAGCGACAGCCAACGTCCATCCCACTGTATTGGTAGAAGCTAGAAAAAAAGTACAATCTCTTACCGTTCCGGGAATACCACCTACTATATAAGTTCCAGCTCCACCTTTTTGTACAAATTCAGTTACATTCGCAGAGCGAACATAGAAAACTTGACCGCCAAAGACGGACTCTTCTCGTGCAGTGAAGGCATCTGGTGCGATGGATACAGTAGCAGCTGGGGTAGTAAAAGTAATCGAAGTATTGATAGCTGAACGAACATCAGTATATTGATCTTTAGTCGATCCACCCCAGATCAACTCGGCATACAATATTTCACTGTCTGCAGGGATTCTCAGCATAGCCAAAGAGGAATTTTCTTGCCAGTTCATTGTACTTCCAGCTGGATAGCCTGACACTTGTTTAGAACTATCTGTTGTCAAAAAAGCCCCGATATCTGTACTTCCATCTGCATAACCTAATGTATTTCCTGTAAATGTAATCGCACCATTGGTTGTTTGGGTGAAACGATGAATAAATGGCATATTCTTCCCCCTTTTCAATCTAAATAAAGCTATAAATTCTTGTGCTTCTTTCTCATTAATCTACTAACAACAAATCTGCTTAGCAATTTCTAATTTATCTTTTAATAATTTCTCCAACTGTGTAGCTTTTTGGACTACTTTTTCGACACTCTGATTAATCCTAGCAAGTTCTTGGGCAGAGATTCGTTCTTCTTCAAATGCCTTTACCGCTTCTTGTACCTTTACACTTTCTGCTTGAAGGATTTTCATCAAACCGAGCTCTTGTTGTGCTACTGATTCAAAAATCTGATTTTGTGCTTTTTGACAATCGGTCTCTAACCACGCCGTAATTAGGTTACTTGTTACTATTTCCTCACGCACATTGCTACCTGGTTTCAGCTGAAATTGATAAATTGCCTCTGCTTGGTTATCTACTTTCACTGGCAACGGACTCTGTAACGCTACTTGAAATGTAATCACAGCTGTTTGGCCAGGAATTAATGTACCAAGAGGAATTCCTGTTGTTAAATCATCAAGCACCGGTGCACCATTTACTTTTAAACTCCCTGGAACGAGTACCGTTCCTGTAGGTATGACATCTTTAATAGAAATTGCATTTACTGAAGTATCTCCATTATTGGTAATATCGAGCGTGTAGGTGATAATATCTCCCTTTTTATCGTAAACCGAACGATCTTCACTTTTCACGAGATCGACTTGTACATGCTTAATGATAGTATTTACTTCATTTGAGCTACTAGATCCTGATGTGAGAGGTAAACCCGCTGCACTTTGGAACTCGTAATCCAGCTTACCCGTAYTAGTCACCTTTCCATCTGTAGGGACTGCAATCACTTTCACTTTAAATATGATCTCGACTGGCCCTTCTATGCTTACAAATCCGATATTGACTCCTTTAGCTGGATTTTCTCCGGGTTTGGCTTGCCCATCGATAGTTAAGCTGTTCTGCACAAATTCTAACTCATCTGGAAGAATATCTTTAAAAATGGAATTCTGAGCTTCTACTAGTCCACTATTTTCTACTAAAATTGTGTAAGTTAACTCATCTCCGACTATTGCTATATCTTTATCCACTTGTTTGTCTATCTTAAGTTCCGGACTATTCACATCAATTTGAATCCCTAATCCAGAAAGGATGAATCCATCCATATCTGTTTTGAACCGAGCAATCGCTTCAGTTTGTGAGATTTCCATGGCGTTTGAAATATCCACATTCGTAATATCCCAGCCATAGCGCTGTGTAGACTGTTTTTGCCCTGGGGTTACATTACTATTTCCCGCTGTCCCACTAGTATCTAAATTTCCACCATCATCATTAATCTGTGAAGCGAAAAAGTTATCCACTAAGTTATTCGGTCCAGAAATGGCTTGTAATTGGCCTGGGGATGGACCAAATAAAAATTGGTCCTTAGAAATGAAACTATCGCCTTCGATAGCAGTCAATAAAGCTCTTGCCTGAAACGGTTTGGATTCAGGTGTCCCAAAACCTTTAATTTTTTGATCCACTACATTCCCTCTTTCAACAGATGCCACACCAACATATAAGTTCATATTTCGTGAAGGTAAAGAAGGATTTTTATATATAACAGCAAGCGTCCATCCTGCTGCATTACTTTTACTTGGCCGTTGGATTGTGGCTGGTACCCCACTTACAGTATAAGAACCTGCCCCACTCGCCTTTATTAGTTTAGTAACATCAGCTGTACGAATATAAAATGTGTGATTTTCATGCACTACTACTTGGGCCGTTGTAGCATCAGGAGATATTGTTTGTATTGAACCTTGTGGGTTAGTTAAGGAAATGGGAACGTTAATATAATCAACTCTGCATACAGCACTTCACTAGCTACAGGAAATTTCAGAAATGCTTGAGAAGCATTCAATTTCCAATTCAATGTACTACCTATTGGATAACTTGGGACTTGTTGGGTAAGATCCAACGTAATGAATGCTCCAATGTCATTATAGCTAGGATTATTCGAACCAAATCCTAGCGTATTACCTGTAAACGTCATCGCACCATTTGTAGTCGTTGTATAACGCTGAACTATTGACATTCTCTTCGTCCTTTCTATAACAACTAGAATAATAACTATTATTTTATTTTTTAATAAAACTTAAGGGGGATTTTAATTCATATAATTGCCTCCTATGTAAATATTTGATAACACAAATTATATTTCAATCACTGAAAAACTATATCTATAATTAAATGTTCTTTCTATTTATCATTATTTATCTGATTTTTCAGGTAAATATATTTCAAATCCAGTTCTGCTGTGAAAATCATTTAATAGGAATACCACCACATCTCTATTAGGCTAATAATAAAAAAATGATATCATTCAAATTTTTCAGTTAACAATTATAAAGATTTTGATATTTGGACAGATTGTAACTCCTAGCATTTATCGTTTGAAGGTTGAAACAAAACATACTGATGATAAAATAGGAATATTTTACACTGGTCCAATCGAATTGAAGAATAGGGATTGGTGGAACAATACAGACAAAAAAGCAACTAATTGAAATTGGTCGCTTTTTTGTCTTCTATTTACTTGGCCTCTTATAGGGAACAGCCGAGATACGTGTAAAAATAGGTCATAGACTTACTTTTATGGTTCTGGTGCAAAAACTATATGACTTATGTAACTAATCTCTGAAACTTGGACATACTGATACTAGTACTCTAAAAAAGGACGTGATTAGTATGGAAAAGCAAAACCTATTCAAGTGGAAACAGATTATTCAGTATTTTCTTTAAGGGATTGAACAGGCATGCACGATTGCCCAAACTGTTCAATTGGACAAAACATTGGAGGAATGGCCTGGTGAAACCCCGGGCGGTGTGCTACGCAATATTGCATCTCACAACTCCTACCATTTAGGAGAAATTGTGCTGATTCGCAGATTATTTAGCGCTTGGCCACCGCCAACAGGCGGATATCCGGCCTAAACAAGGAAAGGGTTCCCCCCATCCCCATCAACTTAAGAAAAATAAACGCCCCCAAAACGAAAAAAATGAGCTGACTTCTCAAAGTAACTACCTGTAGAGAAAGTGAATTTTGGTTTTGGGGGTACTTCAAAACCTTAGCTTGATGGCGATGGGGCTTATTATAACTCGTCATAATAACTGTAATTTTAGGCAAATATTACTCTCCTCCTTATCATTAAATAAAAAATAGTTACGTTATTATATAAAGAGAAAGGACGAACCGTTCCGATAATTTTAAAAAAGATTTATATATGTAATAAAATGATAAAGTAGCTATTTTATTTGCCCATGCATCTTTTTTATAATCCGCTATAGTCTATACCATATCTATGAACAAGTAATAAACTATTTAAGTACAAAAAAGAAAATATCAATAGTTAGAAACAACTAACTCCAAAGATTCAATTAATATTCACCTGAAAATATTAAGCTATCCAAAATTCTCACAAGAGGTGACAACTTTGAAACCCCTAATTTCAATTATCCTCACTAGCTATAATAAACCTTCTTTAATTAATCAAGTTATTGAAAGTGTTCAGATGCAAACTTTTAAAGAATGGGAACTTTTTATTATGGATGATAACTCTTATCCAGATACTATAAATATCATAAAAAAGTATTTAGATGACCCTCGAATTTATTATAAGAATAGTTTTATACAAGGTAATGAAAGATATAAAACCACAAGATATGCAACGCTCATTAATGAGGCGCTTCCATTAACA
>NZ_JBFTMA010000668.1:0-2470 GCF_056396725.1 Bacillus sp. 05T31 | reverse complement strand
CCTCTATACAATGCAGAGAAATATATTGAAGARACAATSCAATCRATAYTAGATCAAACATATAAAAMYATTGAARTTGTAATTGTAGATGATGGAAGCAAAGATCAATCRCCTTCCATCGTAAAAAAYCTTGTACAAAAGTACCCAGGACAAATAAAATACGTCCCTCAAGAAAATCAAGGTGTTTCTGTTGCTCGTAATACAGGAATTGAAAATGCTAGCGGAGAATATGTTGCTTTTCTTGATAGTGATGATTTATGGCATCCAACAAAAATCGAAAAACAAGTTGAAAGCATGCATAAAAACAACATGAACGCTTGTTATTGTGGCTATATGAACTTTTACGAAGAGACTGGTGAAAAAGTTGAGCACACGACAAACTTTATTAAAGGTGATATGACAAAAGCCTTCTTAACGCATCAAGTTGTTGCGCAAACAAGTACTTGGATTTTCAAAAGATCTATCGTGATGGATCATAACATTCGTTTCACACCAGGATGTAGCTGGGGAGAAGAYTTAGAATTTCTATTTAAATTAATGAGYGTWACARATGTATGCTATGTAGATGAATATTTRACATATTAYCGAATCTTATCMGAAGGRAATCTTTCTTCAAAGTATAAAGATTATGAATTAAAAACAGCAAAAGAATTAGAAGTATTTAATCGAATGAAGGATTGGGTTCATAATAAATCAAAAGACTTAATCGTGAATGATTCTACAGAACTTCTTGAAATCCTTGAAACTTACCTATTCCCATATACAGTCATTAATAACGCTTGTATATATATTAAGGGCAACTCTAAATTAGATAAATCACAAGTTCAATTAATCAAGGGCGATATAAATAAATATTGTCGCAAAATTTATTCGAAAAATGGAAAACGAAGCAAGAAGTTATACGCGATGCTTTGGTTTGTACGAATCAAGTTTATGTTTTCTTAAATTAAAGGTACGCTTCTAAACATTCTTTCCGTAAACAAATCAAATTTACAAATAGGACGAAGCGCGTCCTGAAGAATAGAAAGGTCTTGTTCCATGAAAACAAATAAAATCCTTAAAAACGCCTCCTACCTCTTTGTAGGAAATATTACTGTTCGTTTTGTACTTGCTATTGCGACCATTTTCTTTGCAAGATATGTTTCACCAAAGGAGTATGGGATGTTTACAACTGCTTTAGCAGTTTCCGCTGTTATTTGTTATTTTACAGATGCAGGTTTGACACATACATTTATGCGTGAAGGAACGAGAAGCAACGCTAACATTAGCGTACTAATTAGTAGTTATTTACGTATTCGTTTAGTATTAGCTATCGTAATTTCTGTGCTCTTCGCTATTTTCGCTCAGTTCTTCTATCCTGATGCTTACTTACGTGCGATGGTATATTGGGTTGTACTGCCGACAATGTTTGGAGCCACTTTACAAGGTGTTGGGATGGCTTACTTCCAAGTAACAGAACGCATGCAATTTACAGCGATTATTTCTGTAATACAAGGTGTAACAGCCGCAGCTGCTCTTCTACTAGGAATGTCCTTTAAATGGTCACTTATGATGGTTGCTGCCATGTACGGGATATCCAGTCTCGTAACAGGACTTATCGCCTTTATAATGGTAATTCGCCATACAACAGTTCATAAGGGCTGGGATAAAGGTATTTTAGATCAATTGCTCATTTTCACAATCAATGGCATTATCATTATGCTCTTACCACAGTTAGGGCCCATTATATTAGAAAAAGTTTCAACGTATGAGCAAGTTGGATTCTTTGGAGCTGCTTCTAAAATACCTGCTGTCCTTTATCAAATACCTGGTGTAATTGCAGCAGCTTTTTATCCAAAATTATTTGCTTTTGGAAATGAAAAGAATATTGATGAACATAGAAAACTATCTCAGTTCGAATTAAAACTTATGTCTTTCTTAGGAATGGGAATTTCCATTCCATTTATCGCTGATCCAAGCTTTTGGATTGTTACTTTATTAGGTGAACAATATGCACCAGCCGGTGATGCTCTTGCAATTTTAGCCTTTATGGTCATTTTACAATCCATCAACTATCCACTTGCTGATAATTTAACAACAATTGGTCAACAGTGGAAGCGTGCGACAACGATGGGAATTGGATTAGCTGTCGCTATCGTAAGTTACATCGTATTAGGTAGCCACTTTGGAATGATGGGAGCTGCTGTGGCTGCTATCATTACTGAGGTTACTTTATTAATCGGATTTACTTTATTCGTTCGTAAAGGATTTACATTACTATTCAAAGGGATTGTATTTAATACACTAGCATTTATAATCAGTTACACCCTATACCGCACAGTATTAATTAACTTACCACCACTGGTAGCCCTAACACTTACTGGTATATTGTACGGTATTATTGGCCTTGSAATTGATCCACAAATACGCGGGTTGATTTTAGGATTTRTAAATAAAAAGCTAGGTAAGAAAATAGCATAAAGGCCAAGTT
>NZ_JBFTMA010000667.1:0-2481 GCF_056396725.1 Bacillus sp. 05T31 | reverse complement strand
GATTTATATGATAGATAAAATAAAAAATGTTGTAGAGGATATGTATGAAGATGAAGCAAAACATTTACTTCAAAGTATTCTAATACAGTTAGATGTATTAGACGGGAATTATAGCGAAGATATGATAAAAAATATAACGAGTATCCCTAAGCAATTGACGAGTCATACAACTCAGGAAAAGAATTTAGAAGAAAGCACACACATTCATATTGCCTTTGATGATTCAACTGCCGGATGTTTAAAATATATGTTGAAACAAGAAGGATTACACGAGGAGAGTGTTGTTTCATACTCTGAATTCTTTTCAATTGGTCCCATACATCAATTACATACGAATGAAGGTCAATTAGCAAGGGCACAGTGGTTATTAAATAACTTAACTTCTTATGATTGTTATTTTGAAGAAGAGTATTTACCAAGATTTAAGGAGACTTTAGAAGAGCTACATTCAATTCCGAATGAAACACCGATTACCGTTTGGAAGGCGGATAATGCCCATGAGCACGTAGGGCTTTGTTTTGCAATTGCGCAATTAAAAGATAAGAAAAATATTCGTGTTATGAATACTTYTGAAGCGAGTAGAGAAATATTAAAACAAGATTATGATATCCGTGGAACTGGAGAATTATCTCCTGAAAGTTTAGCTCTTTTCCAAAAAAGTTTTGTGGAATTTCCGTATTTAACTGAAGAGAAGCGAATGAAGTTTGCACATGAGTGGGATAGATTATCGCAAAGCACGGAGTTTTTAAGAGTTTGGAAAGACGATGAAGTGCATTCTGTACAAGAAGATTATTTTGATCAATTCATTATTGAGTGTGCGAAAAATGTAGGAGCAGATAAAGAATTTCATAAAGCTCCGAGAGTAATAGGTGAAGCACTTGGACTTGCGGATCAATTGGTTGGGGATACGTTTTTGGAATATCGCTTGAAAGWATTAATTAARCAAGARGTATTTGAATWTGAAGGTTCGTTAGATCAAATGCGTTTTTATAGTGTGAAGTTAATAAAATAAAAAATATATTTTGTTTATAAAAAAGCTCGTATTTTAAAAATACGAGCTTTTTTCAGATGAATTTAGGCTATACATAAGCTTCCTATGAATGGCGTATCACATATGAATGTTAAARGWAAYRAATGAAAAGAAGGTGATKKGTTAWTATGTATAACSAACAAAAYTATCCATATGATCAARMGATGTATTATAATCCACAAAACTACGGTTATGAATCTACAAATGAAGTGAGAGATATTGAACAAGAAGACTATAGACCAGATGATGCGGAAGATGCTCCAACGTCACCACCACCGTCACAAGCTCCGTCGTTACCGTCCACATTTGCTTCTCCAGCACAAGCAGGCAATATGAAATCTTGGATGTGTAACTGTCTAGGAAGATGGGGCTATTTACGTTTACATCGACCTGGTCCTTTCGGAAGAGATTTATGGTTCTTTCCAACCGAGGTAAGAAGAAGCGGGGTTTCAGGTTACACTTGGCAAGGTGGTCGTCGTCGTAAAGTAAGTTATCGATATCAACAAATTAGTAATTTTATGTGCTTCGCATAATAGGAAGTGAGAGAGTAGAATAATTTTACTCTCTCACTTTTTTATTTTTCAATATACGAAGTAAGATTTTAATTAAAGATTTACAATTTTCTAGTTTTTATTGAAGTATAATTCAAATGTTAGGTTGATTTACACAAATAATTGAGAGTGAGGGAATGTAATGTCAATAAAAAATAAGGTTGGCCGAAAAATAGAGGATGGCATTAATTTAGCTTCTGCTCAGTTTAAAGAAGATGCTTATGAGATTTATAAAGAATCGCGAAAAGTGCAACCTATTTTATTTGTTAATAAAGTCGAGATTGGTACAGAATGGCTCATTACAAGATATGAAGATGCTCTGCCACTTTTAAAAGATAATCGCTTAAAAAAAGATCCAAATAATGTTTTTTCTAAAGATACAATGAACATGTTTCTTTCTGTTGACAATAGTGATCATTTAACAACGCATATGTTAAACTCGGACCCACCTAACCACAGTCGTTTACGATCTTTAGTTCAAAAAGCTTTTACACCAAAGATGATTTCACAATTAGACGGAAGAATTCAGAGAGTAGCGGATGATTTAATAAATGAGATAGAGCGAAAAGGTACATTAAATCTTGTGGATGATTATTCATTCCCATTACCGATTATTGTAATAAGTGAGATGCTTGGAATTCCAAAAGAGGATCAAGCGAAATTTAGAATTTGGTCTCATGCTGTCATTGCATCGCCAGAAACACCTGAAGAAATAAAAGAAACCGAAAAACAACTATCTGAATTTATTACATATCTGCAATATATAGTTGATATAAAACGAAAAAATCCAAAAGAAGATTTGGTTAGTGCGCTAATACTTGCAGAAAATGAAGGGCATAAACTTAGTGCTCCAGAGCTATATTCAATGATAATGCTGTTAATCGTAGCAGGACATGAGAC
>NZ_JBFTMA010000666.1:0-2488 GCF_056396725.1 Bacillus sp. 05T31 | reverse complement strand
GTACTATACGCTGCTCCATTTATACCGAATTGGTTTACTAGCGCTATATTTAATACAATTTTTACAAAACTTACACCGATGACAATCCATGCTGCTTGCATCGAACGATTAATCCCTTGCAAGATTCCTATTGATAATACCATAAGTGATGTGAAATACGAGCTACCAATTAAAATAGCTAACATGCCACTTCCTTTTGTATCTGTAAATAATGCAACATTAAGCGGTACTGCAAGCGCCATAAGCCATATCGTTATCGGCATTGTTAAAACGTGCGCAAATTCATTTGTACGTTTTACTGTCAGTTTAGCTAAAGCAATATCTTTTTTTGTTAAAGCAGCTGTTAATAATGGAATTAACGGAAATACTATCGCACTTGCAAATACAACAATTAATTGCGTAAATGCAAAACCACGGCTATATATACCAAATTGTTCCTGAATAGTTGTAGAAGATTCATGTAGCACATGTGGAATTGTTACAGAATCAACTAAATTTAAAACAGGCATCGATAACGCTCCGATTGCAATTGGAATTGAAACACGAAGTATGTTTTTCGCGTTTGTCTTAAAATCTTGTAATGAATATGTTTCGCTCTTATAGCGATACGTGCTTTTCACATATTTCATTCGCAAATATATGAGTGACGTAATAACACCAAAACAAGAACCGATCATCGCTCCGCCAGTTATGATATCACTACCTTTATTCCAATATACAAATATATAGGCTATTATTAGCATAAAGAATACGCGTATCAACTGTTCAATTACTTGTGATACACCAGTAGGTATCATATCTCCGAACCCTTGGAAATATCCACGGTACACTGCCATATACGGTGCRATTAATAAAGCAAACGAAGTAACAATTAATGCTAGCCTCGTCTCTTGCCCACCAAGCATATTTGCAATGCYACTCGATCCAATGATAATAATTAAAAATCCGAGCACCCCAAATATAACACCGATAATAGATGCGGACGTAAACAATTTAGCTATTCCGTCACGATCATTCTTTTCATGAAGATCAGCTATTAACTGGGATATTGCTAGCGGGACTCCCGCTACTGATAAAGTTAAGGCTATCATATATACAGGAAAAACAAGGCGAAAAATCCCAAGTACTTCATCCCCTGCTATATTTTGCAATGGAATTTGAAAAAAACTCCCCACTACTTTCGATATAAACGTTGTAACGGTTAAAATCGCAGCGCCTTTTACAAACTTTTTATTCATCTTCTATCTCTTTTCTTTCAATATATAATCTACATAAAATATTAAATCCATATTATTCATTCAACTTGAGAATCATCACTTTATCTCATTTAGTTATCATACCAAATTTCTTATATATTGAATACTCTCTTTCTTTTTATGTTTTAAATATAATATGTGCCATATATATGTTTTTTTATCCAGTATTTTCTTCAATTTACTACTTCTACTTGTTCAAGATAAACATGTGCTATAATGTAGCTATTGTCAGTAAGAGGAGTGTTTACAACATGCTGAATTCGGTAAAGAAATTGTTAGGAGATTCTCAAAAAAGAAAGCTAAAAAAATATGAACAACTCGTTCAAGATATTAATGATTTGGAAAAACAAATGGCTGATTTACCTGACGAAGAATTACGTCACAAAACTGTCACATTCAAAAGTATGCTTACGGATGGTAAAACAGTTGATGACATAAAAGTAGAAGCATTCGCTGTTGTACGCGAAGCCGCAAAACGTGTGCTTGGATTACGCCATTACGATGTGCAGTTAATCGGAGGACTTGTATTACTAGAAGGTAATATTGCAGAGATGCCAACTGGTGAAGGAAAAACATTAGTTTCCTCTCTCCCAACATATGTACGTGCCCTTGAAGGAAAAGGCGTTCATGTTATTACTGTAAACGATTACTTAGCGAAGCGTGATAAAGAGTTAATTGGCCAAGTTCATGAATTTCTAGGCTTACAAGTTGGATTAAATATTCCTCAAATCGATCCTTCTGAAAAGAAACTTGCGTACAAAGCTGATATTACATACGGTATTGGAACAGAGTTTGGCTTTGACTATCTTCGCGATAATATGGCTGCTTCACAAAATGATCAAGTTCAGCGCCCCTATCACTTTGCTATTATCGATGAGATTGATAGCGTTTTAATTGATGAGGCGAAAACGCCACTTATTATCGCTGGGAAGAAATCAG
This sequence comes from Bacillus sp. 05T31, assembly GCF_056396725.1. Lineage (NCBI taxonomy): Bacteria > Bacillati > Bacillota > Bacilli > Caryophanales > Bacillaceae > Bacillus > Bacillus sp. 05T31. The sequence continues at coordinate 293 of NZ_JBFTMA010000666.1, read as the reverse complement.
GTAGCTCTGATTTGCATTATTTATGTGCAAAAGTTATTAAATCATTCCAAGATACCCTTCACTATACATACGATGCAGAATCGAAATCAGCTAGTTTTACAGAAGACGGTATTACAAAAATAGAAGATTTATTTGACATCGATAACTTATATGATTTAGAGCATCAAACTCTATACCATTATATGATTCAATCATTACGTGCCAATGTCGCTTTCCAGCTTGACGTTGACTATATTGTGCATGATGAAAAAATACTACTTGTAGATATTTTCACAGGACGTGTTATGGATGGT
>NZ_JBFTMA010000665.1:0-2496 GCF_056396725.1 Bacillus sp. 05T31 | reverse complement strand
GGGTTTGAACATCTTTTAAGAGAAATAAGCTTATTCTCTGCTATTAACGTTAAAGTATCAAATGCAATTAACGATACGAGAACATCCTCAATTTCTCCAACTGGGATGGGTACGAGACGCTGTTCAATGACTTTATATGTAAATGGCGCCTTCTCAATTTGTTTTTCTAAATACACAATAAAATCATTAGAAATTTCGTGCTGATCAGCAATTGCTTCGAACTGTTTTCTCAGTACCTCTCTTATTTCTAATATGCTAGATGTAACTTGATTCATGCGCTCTTGGAGCACCTTTTCATTGTCAAAAGGAATATTCTCCTTTACTACATGTAGCCATTCTAATACATCTTCATCTGTTATTAATAAATCATAACGTTGTCCACGCCTAACTAACTCTGTATTCACTAAATCTAATGAGAGATTTCCAGATATAAGCGGGAATTGTTTTGTTTCCTGCATGTACTCATCACCTACTCTTTAACCAATCATATTCTAAAGCATTATGACGGTGCAACTTTTTATAAATTCACATCCAGAAAGAAAGCCCCATGGCTAAAGCACCCCATTCACATTTAAAAGGATCACGTATACCTTCTCCCCTAAAATAACCAAAACCCATTTACAAATCTATAAAAGTAGATATAATATCCTTATGGAACCTTTATTAATTTATAAAGCATTATCAAATGAAACAAGATGTCAAATTTTATCATGGTTAAAAAATCCGGAAAACCATTTCGATGAAAAACCTTATTTAGAGCAAGGCCTTAACTTTCAAGTTGGAGTGTGTGTAGGAGATATCCAGCTTAAAACTGGCTTAGCCCAATCGGTTATTTCTAGTTATTTATTAACTATGAAAAAAGCAGGACTACTAGACTCTGACCGAATTGGAAAATGGACCTACTATCGCCGAAATGAAAAAACAATACGAGAGTTTTCTGAATACGTTCAAAACGAATTATAAAATGAAAGCTAATAATCAATCTGCATATCAATTGATTATTAGCTTTCACACATTCTGCTTTTTTACAGGTATCCAATTACTTTTTATAARATTGCACTACCTATAAAAGCAAGAAACATAGAAAGGAGAAAWTTTTTTAATATATCATATCTARTTATTTAGATATCTGTTATTGTATTTWAAATTACATAGTACCGATAAAATTGGCATCCAATCATACTTGTAATAATGCTTCTTTTTTAATGAATTTACTTTCAAAATACTGATACGAATGGAGAGTTTTATAAATGAAAAAAGTAAATCCTTTACTAATTTTGACACTCGCAATAGGTGTGTTCGGAATTATTACTACCGAGATGGGTATTGTCGGCGTATTACCGCAAATCACTCAAAAATTCGGAATTTCAACTACACAAGCTGGATTTTTAGTAAGTATATTTGCACTAGTTGTTGCTATTTCTGGTCCGTTTTTAATTCTGCTCGTCTCTAGTATTAATCGCAAAATAATTTTATTAACAGCAATTTTTGCATTTGTTATTTCGAATATAATCTACGCTTATACAACACAATTTGAAATCATGCTTATTTTTCGTATTTTACCGGCAGCACTTCACCCACTCTTCTTTTCAATTGCTCTTGTAACAGCTGCTAAACTTGTCCCTCCAGAAAAGAGCGGTCAAGCGGTTACAAAAGTTTTCATGGGAATTACTGTTGGCTTTGCTYTAGGTGTACCACTAACCTCTTACCTTGCAGACCAATTTTCACTCGAAATTGCTTTCTTATTCGGAGCGCTTGTTAACACTCTTGCATTCATTGGAATACTAATCCTACTTCCTTCTATGCCTGTTAAAGAAAAAATGTCTTTCGGCAAACAAATTCGTATACTCGGCAAACCAGGATTATGGTTGAATATTTTAACCGTCACATTCCTTTTTGCAGCCATGTTTTCCGTATACAGCTACTTCGCTGAGTACCTTGCCAAAGTAACTTCCATGAATGGATCTCTCATCAGTATCATGCTATTCATATTCGGCATAGTTATGATTTTAGGCAATCATTTATTTGGTAGTCTCCTACAAAAAAGTATAGTAAATACAGTAATATTATTCCCTATCCTATATTCTATTGTTTACATATTGGTTTATTATTTAGGTTCCTACCTTGTTCCAATGATTTTTATCGTATTCATTTGGGGAATCGTACATGCTGGTGGATTAATTGTTGGTCAAACATGGTTAATAAGCGAAGCAAAAGAAGCGCCTGAATTTGGTAATAGCCTATTCGTTTCATTCTCAAATCTCGGAATTACTTTAGGAACAACTATTGGAGGCTGGTTCATTTCAAACTTAGGTATTCACCAACTTATTTGGAGCGGATTTATATTCACACTACTCTCATTTCTRTTAATTATAATAAAACTAAAATTTTTCAATTCTAATAGCCARGCTTCATTATCAAGCTAGTACATTTTCAGTTTCAAATTTGATAAAAAAACATTATAAATTCTTCTCATAAGATTTTATAATGTGAAAA
>NZ_JBFTMA010000664.1:0-4086 GCF_056396725.1 Bacillus sp. 05T31 | reverse complement strand
CCACCAGCACCGAGTATTTCTCCATTATCACTTGCAACAAACCAACCATTCCACTCTTGGCTAATATTTAATATTTCACTTCTCACTCTTTCTTCATTGTAAAACTCCTTGATCGTACTTTCTATGTATTGCTGGGGCATCAAACCTGGATATGTATTTCTATAACCGTCTGAACACACTTTAATAATCCCCTGTATATCTTCCACTCTTGCTTTTCTATATTCAATCATATTGCATCCTCCCCAATTATAAATAAACAATTCACGCATTATATAATTCAATATTCAAACAATTAATCCTATCCGTGTTTTTATACTATATTTCTAAAAACCCTATAATCGTTTCACATACATTATCTGTTTCTTCGATATCTGGAAAATGTGCACTATTTTCATATATAACAAGTTTACTATTTTTCATATGGCTCGTTATCCTTTTACTCATTTCCACACCAGTATTATAGTCATACACTCCAACAATGACACATGTATCTTGTTCCAAATCATTAATGCGCTCAATAAGCGGTACAATTGATTTCGTTTCAAAAATAACTTTACTCATCTTCCCTGTATTACTTAAATGACTTTCTTCCCAAAGACTACGATTTAACTTTGCAAATTCTTCATTTTTGAACAATAGCCGATCAACAACTTCAGTATCAACAATGTTCCAAACTTGATTGTTTTTTTCTTTCAAGGAGATTTCCGACTTACTAATTATAGATATTTATTCTTTCATTTTCCCTTCCGGTACTTTTAGGAACCCTTCTATCTGCACCTTATACACTTCATCATAATCGTCTAATAATGGTGCCTGTAATACCATTTTTTCAACTCCTTCTGGGTATTTTAAAGCATACTCTAAACAAAGTTGTCCACCAAAAGAATAGCCAAATAAATTTACCTTCTCAGCATTTAATTGCTTTCTTAATTTCTCTAGATCTTCTACTAGAATATTTATTGAATATTCATCGTCATCTTGTGGTGTTTCACTTCGCCCACATCCTCTTTGTTCATAATAAACTACAGTTATATATTCCTCTAACTTCACTCCAAGTGTTCTCTCAAATACATAATGATTACCACCTGGACCTCCATGTACAATAATGAGCCGCCCCTGCAACTTTACATCAATGCTGAATCCCATCGATTTTCAAATAATGTACACCATCTTCCAACATGTACTGAATCACTTATTTTCTCTCCTTATCGCTCATTTACTACCACCTACATGTATATGTTCTAATTATTAACACCTTTTCCCTTTAAATTCTTTAGACCCTATCCTTGTTTATATGAATAGCTTTCTTATTCGAAAATAGATTTTTAAAAATTCCTACCCCGAAAATTAATAAACCTATACCAACTAACTTATTTATTTGTAATGGAACACTCTCGATTCCAAACAATCCGAATGTATCAATACACAACGCAACGACCAATTGAGTAATAAGGCTTATTAACACCGTATACGCTGGACCTAAACTCTTTATTGCACCCATTATACAAATAATTAATCCGATGCCAAACAATCCACTTATATAAAATAAATAATTTGTAGTATAAAAGTTAACGCTAATACTTTTCTCTGTAATGATATAAAATAGAACAGAACTTATGAGACCTATTCCAAGAACACATGCAGTTGTTAACCACTGTCCTACATTTTCATTCACTTTCGTATTAAAAACAGATTGTAAGCTAATTAATATTCCAGCTAATATAGCTAAACTAAATCCAATCATAACCTTTCTCTCCCTTTCATTACTCATATATATTATCTTTAGCAACTTCCTTCATTCTAGAAAAATCTTTAATTACAATAACTCCATTATTCTTTTCAATTAATTTTTCATTATAAAATTTTTGTAAAACTCGAATTACATGCCTATAACTTACACCTATAAAATCTGCAATACTTGATACAGAAGTTGCATCCAAATCCTCTTTATACATATTCCCATTACTATCCGTTGAAATTGAAAGTAAATAACTAGCTACACGTACTTCTACCGGATAAAGTAAATTTAGAGCTGTAAAACGAGTCGATATTTTTAACGTGTTCGCAATGTTTTCAAGCAAAAAGTTCATAAATATAGGATCATGTAATAACTTGTTTCTAATAACCGTATTAGAAATGGAGATAGCTACAACATCAGAACAAGCTTCAACAACATTATGCGCTTTACTATTTTGTATTAATTCAATATCACCGACAACTGAAAGCTTTCAAATATTGAATAATTAAGTCTGATTTATTATCCACGTACAGTCCCTTCTCTCCTTACAGATTAAATACAACAATACCTAACATCAGTACTATTGTTCCCACAATATGGTATCTCTCCATTTGTATCTTTTTTATATGAAATAATCCTTTCATTTCAATAACAGTAGCTGTTAATAATTGAGCAACCATAAGTGTTCCAGCTGTTAATGTAACTCCCATTGAATATATCGCCATTGTTTCTGCACAAATAATCAACCCACCAAGTGCACCAGCTGCTAAATATACTTTTTTCACACCCTTTAAATCCGTTACTTTCTCTTCTTTCTTTAACAAAAATATAGTTGTTGCAATAAGGAACCCAATTAAATGAGTTATAATACTCGTTGACCATATGCCGATATGTGAACTAAGTTTCGCATTAAAGGTTCCTTGAAGTGTTATAAATACTCCCGCAAAAACAGCAAATACAATGCCTTTCAAAAAATCATCTCCTAATCTTCTATCTATGATTTAATTAAAAGCTACAATACTACAACGACAAAAGGACAAATGTCACATCGATATGAAAATAATTAGTAATGTACACGAAAAAACACATCTCAAAATATGTGAGATGTGTTCAAAACACTTTATCAATATATAATATTAAAATAATTAAAACTACGCTAYATTAACAGCTTTATTCTTCAAAACAAACTTTCCAAAYAAGAAACGTACAAGWGGYCCCATWATWATTAATTGMARTGGRTACGCCATAATGAAATTTTTAATAAAAATTTCAAAATAAATTGAAACGAATGAGTCACCATGTAATCCATTATGTAAATACATCATAACCATTCCGTAAAATGACATAAAGAAAACCATCCCTATTACCATAGCTGTAGCCATCCCAATAATAACATTTACTTTTTTTGATTTATCAAATGGTAATGCAAATACAATCTTTTTCGCACATGGTCCAACGATACATATTTCAATTAATAATGCGATTATAAATCCAATTAGTAGTTCTAATGCGATCTCCTTAATATGAATTGGCCCTCCTACCCCATTCATTAATAAATTGTAAAACGTCATAACTATAACCATTCCAAGGCACATCATCATACCAAATTGGAGGTTTTCCTTTCTTGTTGTTGGCAATTTCATCATCCCTTCTCTTTGAGTCTTTGTCATTATATCGATATTGGAAACKCCTTCGTAAGTGAACATTTTGTGAACRTTTTTAAAGCGATTTCAGATTTCTCCCCTTTTTCACTTAAATTCTCATGTTCTATAACTTTATTTTTCATAAAGGTTTTACATATCTCAATGTTGTATTACTACATATAACATTTTTTCGATATCAATACTTAAAAGTAAGGAGATTAAATAATGGAACAAACCATTCATATTGACGGTTTCGTCAAACCTGGGTTTGAAAAAGTTAAGGATGCATTTATAGAAAATTTTACAACTCGTGAAGAATTAGGGGCGGCATGTTGTATCTATTTCAACGGTGAGTGTGTTGTTGATTTATGGGGTGGGTATCGTGATCACCAAACTAAGGAATTTGGGACAAAAGATACAGCAGTTCTCATATTTTCTGGGACAAAAGGGTTTGCTGCTCTTGCATTAGCTTTGGCCCATTCAAAAGGGTATATAGATTACGATGAAAAAGTATCTACTTACTGGAATGAATTTGGGATAAATGGAAAAGAAAATATCACAGTCCGGCAACTGCTTGGACACGAAGCGGGATTATGCTGTATTAATGAATTACCATTACATACACTTAGTGACTTTGATACAAAAAACGTTGCCCCATATTTAGAAAATATGAAACCAGCTTGGGAACCTGGTACAAAACATGGC
>NZ_JBFTMA010000663.1:0-2519 GCF_056396725.1 Bacillus sp. 05T31 | reverse complement strand
ATTATTTGCTATTCCRAGAACAGGAAGCGTTTCTTATGARATTGGTATTAARCCTTTCGTGCCAGARGGRTTAAGTTCTACAGCKYTAATTCTTTTYACAATTGTATTCTTTAGCATCACTTGTTTTTTTTCGCTAAATCCTGCGAAAATTGTCGATATTGTAGGAAAAATCTTGACGCCAATTAAATTAACGTTTATTGGAATTTTGGTAGTCTTTGCTTTTATTCATCCAATGGGAGAAATGCAAGCACCTGCAGAGGCTTATACATCACATGCGTTCTTTATAGGATTTCAAGAAGGATACTTAACAATGGATACGTTAGCATCATTCGTATTTGGTATTATCATTATCAATGCTATTAAAGAAAAAGGCGCAAAAACAAAAAAAGAAATTATGATTGTTTGTGCAAAAGCAACATTGATCGCTGCATCTATTTTAGCAATAATTTATTCAGCACTTTCATTTATGGGGGCTTCAAGTGTTGCAAAACTTGGTCACTTAGACAACGGTGGTGCAGTATTAGCAAAAGTTTCAARCTATTATTTYGGTTCATAYGGCGGAGTTATATTAGGTATAATGGTTATAGCAGCATGTTTAACAACTAGCGTTGGACTTGTCTCAGCATGCTCTTCATTTTTCCATAAGCTGTTGCCTGGGGTTCCTTATAAGGTAATCGCGATTATATTATCTGTTTTTAGTGCAGTTATTGCGAATGTAGGATTAACACAGTTAATCGCAATTTCAGTTCCTGTATTAACAGCGATTTATCCATTAGCAATCGTATTGATCTTCCTGACGCTTCTTCATCCTTTATTCAAAGGAAGAGCAGAAGTGTATCAAGGTAGTTTATTAGTAACATTTATCGTGAGTATGTTTGATGGATTAAATGCAGCTGGTGTAAAGGTAGCAGTAGTGAATGATGTTCTTACTAAGCTACTTCCGATGCATGAAGTTGGATTAGGATGGATTTTCCCAGCTGTTATTGGCGGATTGATTGGATACGGCATTAGTGTTGTGAAAATGAAAAATGAAGTTCATCCAGCAGCTAGAGCGAATAAGAAAATAGGTTAAATTTAAAAAAGTTATAGAATTTTAATCTGTACCCTTTGTAAAGGACATTTTGAAAAAAAGTTAGGCAACATCAAGGAGATGATTTCTGTATCCAACAGGAGTCATCTTTTTTAAATTCCATTGATATCTATAGTGATTATAGTACGTCATATATTTCTTAATCTCTTGTTTCAACTCAGTAAAAGACTCGCAAGGTTTTATATGTGCTTCATCTTTCAGATGACCAAAAAATGATTCTTGTGGAGCGTTATCCCAACAGTTTCCTCTTCTTGACATAGATTGTCCGAGCTTTAGCTTTTTGACTAGCTTTTGGTAGGTAGGGCTTGTGTAGTGGGCTCCTTAATCTGAATGAATATATGCACCTTCATTCAATCGAATCCTCTTATTCCGTTTTAGTTTATGAAGAATTGTTGTTACGAGGTCTAATGTCATCTGTTCTGAAACATGGTAAGCTAAAATTTCATTGGTTGAGCCATCTAAAATTGTAGATAAATAAGCTCTTTTATTCTTACCGTAAACTAAATAAGTGATATCTGTAAGAAGCGTTTTTCCTGGGGTGTTTTGTTTAAATTCTCGATTTAATTGATTCGGCACTACTCGATGTTCTTTTGAAGCTTTCAGCATTCTTTTATAAGGATTTGCTTTCCGAATCGGACAGACAATCTCATATTTTTTCATGATTCTACGGATACGCTTTAAATTGTAGACAACTTGAAAATGACCCACCAATGTCATTTTTATTTGACGAGCCCCTTTCTTTCGATTTCTAAATCGAAGTGCTTTTAATATGATTTCTTTCACGATTTCATCTTGATTGTTCTTTTGTTTCCGTTGTTCTTGAGATGAAATGGAAAAATAATTATAGTATCCCGAACGGGATACACCAGCTACTTTACACAAATAACTCACCATATTTCTTAAGTTATATTTTATGATGACAGAACGAATCAGGATATATTTCTGACTAGGTGATAACGTTATTTCTTTCTCATCCTCCTTTCCATAAGTTTGATCTTTTTTAACAATTCATTTTCTGCCTTTAGTAAGTTCCGTTCGGCTTCTAAACGAGCATACTTCTCTTCTAACGTAAGCTCTCTCTCAAGAGTTCTTCCCGCGTTTTCGGTGCGTGTATCTCGCAAACCAAATACACCATTTTTTCTGTAAGCAGCACGCCATCTACTTCCTGATGACATAATTCGTTTCATTCCAATTATATCTATATCAAAACCACATTCTTCAAAAATATTTCGAGGTAGTTTTCCTTTCTCATTTTCCTCAATAAAAATACGCTTAAATTCATCTGTATAAGTGATACCTTTCTGACTTACAGATTTTATGTAGGGGTTATTTGATAGAATTTGAATGTCTCTTTCTGTAAATAGCTTTTTTGTCATTTTGAACTTTCTCCGATCCCAATTTTCTCTCATTATACAAGAAATACCCTATA
>NZ_JBFTMA010000662.1:0-2532 GCF_056396725.1 Bacillus sp. 05T31 | reverse complement strand
TTGGGGTAATGAAAGCTTAATGAGTGAATGGAATGCTACAAAAGTATCTATTGAAAGAAAATCAGCTTATCTAAACAGTTTTCCTTTATTACTGGATGATACACGAAAAGCTGATGAACGTATTTTAAAAGATGTTATTTATTCTTTCAGTGGAGGACGTTCAAAAGGGAGAGGAAGCTTAAAAGGAAGTCAGCGGGAGTATACTTGGCATAATATTTTACTAAGTACAGGTGAAGTTTCTCTAAATGAGTACGCTAAAAATCAAGGTGGAGCGGCTGCAAGGATTATCCCATTAATTGACGAGCCATTAAAGAAAGATCATAGCAATATCATGGGACTTTATGAAGCAATGGAAAACAATTATGGAGCGATAGGAATAGAGTTCTTAAAAGTTTGGTTGAAACATATGAAGGAGCTTACTCCAGAGTATCACAAGTTTAGAAAACACTATGTAGATAAAGCGAAAGGTAATGAAGTATTAAGCCGATTAGCTGGATATTATGCAGCAGTTCATTTTACAGGCAGTATATTGAAAAACAAAATGGACTTTGATATTGATCTAAAATCCATTTCCTCATTATTTGATGATATAGCAGAAGAAAATAAATCCATTGATAAGCCACTTCAATTTTTAGAAGAGATACTTACGGATTTGGATAGTAGTAGACAAAATATATTTTATGATTATATGCCTAAAATTATTAAAGCAATCTATAAAGATAAACAAAGACAGTTGTTTTTGACCCCAGCTTATACTACCGATTTCTTAGGTGTTGAAGAGAAGCAAGTAAGACGTGAATGGTTAAAGAGAGGCATGACAATTCCAGTTGAAAAAGGAAGCAAAGTAGTTGATTACAAACTTGTAAGCCATAAGGGCAAGAAATTTAATGGTATACCGTTAAATATGGAACTTGTAGGAGAACTAGGATTTGACTTTTATGAAGCTAATATAGATTTTTCAGATTAGTAGTAATAAGAGTAATAGGGAATTACTTTATTTAAAATTTCTTATTACTGTTTAAAACCCTTATAAATCAAGGGGTGAATCAGTAAAAGTAATAAGAGTAATAAAAGTAATAAGGATTTTGATATATACATGTATTTAAAAAAAGAAAAAATCTAGTTTATATATGTAAGTATTTTGATTTTAAAAATGTATTACTTTTATTACTGATAAGTCAAATCCCTTGTGGGAGTAAGGGGGAATAAGGTAATACGTCCAAAAACTTATTATTACTCGTACTACTGATTTTTTTATAGAAAAGGAAATAAGGCTTAGAGCCGTAAGCATTTCAAGGTTTTAACAAAAAGTAATAAGCACGTATTACTAAAAAAAAATGGAGGTAAGTCAATGGCAACTAAAAAAGGTCCAATCGTATTAGCAATTGAACGTGATGAAAAAGGAAAACTTAGTACATGGTGTCAATACTGTAGAAAGTTTCATCATCACGGAACAGGTGAAGGACACAGGGATGCACATTGTTTTGAGGAAGATAGTCCATATATTCGTACAGGTTATGTCCTTAAGAAGATGAAACTATCGGGTAGAGAGGTTGTTACAAAGAGCGAACCTAAGTAGGTGATACGTAATTGGTTTGCCTTAAAGATTATCAAATGTTAGAAGAAGAAATTGCTTATTTGGAATACAAGTTTAATAGAATACATGCTGAATTAAAACGTCAGAGCAAATGGGGTAAAGATATATTATCAATTAATACAGGCAATGAAGAAACAGAAAAGATAATGGATCAACTTAAGAAGAAGCACACATTGTTATTGAATATGCTGAGCTATTTTTCGGTTTAGCTATAAAATAATTTGAAACAAATTTCCTGAGATACCCCCCGGGTAAAATATAGAAACAATTTTGCTGGGGGACCAGGCAACGCGGGGGGGAGATTTGTCTTTTTATTTTTTGATTTCCGCGCGCGAAACAGATAAAAAGGCCAAAAAAAGATGCATTCCTATTTTTTCAGGAAAACATTCATGTTTTTGATTGGTAAATTAAATTGTTACTTATGAACCTATAAACCGCATGAAATCAATGTTTGTTTCGTTAAATTTAGATTATCACAACTCAAATATACACGTCAAATAGTAATTTTTATTTTAAAAAATAATAAAACAAGTGATGAAAGGGTGATGAAAGTATGATTTCAAATGAAGACAAAAAACAAACAGCTTATGAAATGTATAAAAGCGGAAAATACTCATTTAAAGAAATCGCAGCAGAATTAGAAGTCAAAGAGAGTACGCTAAACAATTGGCGTCACCGTTACAAGTGGGTAGAACTATCGGCAAATGTAGATCGTCAAAAGCTTTATGATTTATTGATGTCTAAATTGAAAGATAAAGGTCTAGAAACCGAAATGCAATTCGTAGACATGGTGAATACGTACATGAAATTTTTCGATATCAAAAACAAATTGATTGAAGATATTGAAGAACGCGGCGTATCTGTAATGGGTGTAACGGGATCAGTCAAAAAGAATGATTCTATTTCAGAATTAACAAAAGTTATCACGTCTATGT
>NZ_JBFTMA010000661.1:0-2537 GCF_056396725.1 Bacillus sp. 05T31 | reverse complement strand
GTAGTAATACAGTAAGATCTAATGCAATCTCTGTAAACCCTTGATTCCGAATCATTACTTGTCTCATAGCGTCAGCACCATATGTGAGTGGAAATAATTCACCTAACATTTGTAACCATGTATTCATGGATTCCATTGGAAACAACCCAGAAAAGAAGACTTGTGGCACGATAACAAGCGGTATAAATTGAATCATTTGAAATTCATTATTTGCGTATGCCGATAAAAATGTGCCTAATGTTAGTGCAGTTAAAGAAAGCATACATGTTATAAGTAGCGTTAGCCATATTGAACCAGCTACATATAAATCTAAAATATAAACTGAAAAACTTACAATTATAATAGATTGTATAAATGCAAAGATTCCAAAACCAATAATATATCCTAAAACTATTTCCCATCTTCTCACTGGTGTGGACAATAATCTCTCTAATGTACCACTTAAACGTTCTCTTACAAAAGATACTCCGGACAATATAAATACAAAGAAAAATGTAAAGAAACCAATTAATACGGGACCAAGCCCATCGAACATCGTAATGTCTTTAGAGCCATGTAAATAATCCACTTCAGGCTTCATCATYGATACATYATTCTTCTCTGTACTCTTTTGCAATACTTGAAGTACCGCACGGTTTTTTGATGAATCACTGCCTTCTAATAGAAGATTCATTTTTCCATTTTCTAAATGAATTACTGCATCTACCTTTTGCTTTTCTAATTCCGAAATTGCTTTGTCTTTACTATATTCATAAATTGATGCTTCTTGATTTTTCATTGCTTTTACTATAGGAGCAGGTACATCGACTACAGCAATATGCGGTATATAGTCTTTTTGTGTAAATATTAGCGATAATAACCAAAGTAATAACATTGGTGCCCCAAACATCATTGCTAAAGAACGCTTATCTCGAAAAAATTGACGAATGATACGGATGACTACACCATTAACTCTCATGATTCAATCACTCCTTCTAACATAAAGACATCTTCAATTCGTCCAGAAGATGTTTGTTTTTTCAATTCCTCCGGTGTGCCAATCGCAACTAAATTCCCTTCTCTAATTAGCCCTAGACGTTCGCAAAACTCAGCTTCATCCATAATGTGCGTTGTTACAATAATAGTTGTTCCTTTCTTTTTAAGGTCATAAAACTTCTCCCAAATCGATTTTCGAAGTAGAGGATCTATCCCAACTGTTGGCTCATCTAAAATTAATATTTCTGGTTCATGAAGGAGTGCTATCGCCAATGATAAACGTTTTTTCATTCCACCTGAAAAATGCTGTACTTGCTTTTTCATATGCTCTGATAATTGCACAAGTTCAAAAACTTCTACGATTCTCTCTTTCTTACGCTTACCTTTTAACCCATACATCGTTGCAATAAAATCTGCATTTTCATATGCCGATAGTTCTTCGTATAATGCATCAGCCTGAGCCATATAACCAATTCTTTTCATTTCATTTAGATTAGGCATGTTTGTATTAAAAACAATTACATCCCCTGTAGTTGACTCATTAATACCTGCAATCATTTTAATGAGTGTTGTTTTCCCTGATCCGGAAGGTCCAACCAAGCCAAAAATTTCTGCTTTTTCTACTTGCAGCGAAAGGTTATGCAAAACTTCTTTTTTCCCAAAACTTTTTGATACATCTCGTAAAATAATTGAAGGTTGCTGCACTAAAAATCCCCCTTTTCTTTAAAATGAGTGAGTACTCACTTTTATTTTACTCTCGAATTATTATATGTCAAACTTTTCAAACATATATTTTTTCTGTTATTTACTAAATCAATGAAACAGAGTCGACATTAGAATATCTTTTCTTAAAGTCGACTCTGTTTCATTGTGAATTATTCGATTTTTGTTATGTTTTTAAATTTAAATACCTTCTAATTCTAGCAACATCTAATGAATATTCGATAACTATTTGCTGTATTGGTAATATAACCGTTTCCGGATATAAATGTGCATATTGTAACGTTTCTGCATACTTTTCCAACCGTTTTTCTAAATACTTTACAATTTGCTCAGGATGACTTACTAATAAAGACGTACWATAATAATGAATTTGCTCCTCAATCGCCGTATATTCTTCAATTTCAAATTCTTTATGCATTTGTACACCCCTTTATATTTTTAATATTGCTTAATAATAACTATTTTAACTCGACTAATTTTTAAGTTTTTTGATTATTTACACTATAACAAACTCAATAGGTCAAATTTTGTTACTTTATGTAACGTTGAAAAATTTTAACAAAATTGTAATGGAAACTTGTACTCAAGAAAAACTACCTTTAAATTATTCTCCTAAACAAAAAAGCCGTACAGATTAATTTAACTGCACGACTACAATCTCAGGTCTATTAAAAACTCTTTGCGGAATGATACTATTGCCTAATCCTCTACTAACTATCATAGACGTATTTTGTTGTTCATATAAACCCGCTGTATATTTGGGCAGTATTCCTTGATTAGGAGCAACTAATCCCCCGATAAAAGGTAACCGAACTTGTCCCCCATGTGCAGCATGACCC
>NZ_JBFTMA010000660.1:0-2912 GCF_056396725.1 Bacillus sp. 05T31 | reverse complement strand
TCCACATATGACACTCCAAGTACCAATTGTCCACCCAAATCGTTGGTAGAGAGCCATATTTAAAACTTCCCAAGGGTGTAAACCRAGGAATTTAACTTTGACTGCGAGAGCATTTCCAAGTCCAAAAAAAATTAATCCTAGGAAAAAAAGAAAATAGCGAAAGAGAGTTAGCCTCATCTTTAAAACCTCCCAATATATAATGATGTATATTACATGTTTGAATTTCAATGTACAAATATTATGTATTTTTATGATTTATTAAAAATGTAAATGGATATATATTTCCACAGTCAAAAAAGTTAAAATATTTCGTTATAAGGATTATAATAGAGAGAGAACTATAAAAGGAGTGAACGAATTTGAAACAACACCTGAACAGTTCCCGGAATTACCATCATATAAAGGACATACAATTATTACAACTGATGGTACAACACTTCTTGGAGCAGATGATAAAGCTGGTCTTACAGAAATCATGGTCGCAATGAATTATTTAATACATAATCCGCAAATTAAGCATGGAAAAATAAGAGTAGCATTTACACCAGATGAAGAGATTGGTCGTGGGCCAGCTCATTTTGATGTAGAAGCGTTTGGTGCATCGTTTGCTTATACGATGGACGGAGGTCCATTAGGTGGTTTAGAATATGAGAGTTTTAACGCTGCAAGCGCCAAATTAACTTTTAGAGGGACAAATACACATCCTGGAACAGCGAAAAACAAAATGCGTAACGCAAGTAAACTCGCTATGGAATTCGATAGACAGTTGCCAGTAGAAGAGGCGCCAGAATATACAGAGGGATATGAAGGGTTTTATCATTTACTCTCTTTAAATGGTGATGTCGAGCAAAGTAAAGCTTACTATATTATTCGAGATTTTGATCGTAATCATTTTGAAGCGCGTAAAAATAACATTAAAGATATTGTGAAAAACATGCAAGAGAAGTACGGTGAAGATGCGATTGTTTTAGAGATGAATGATCAGTACTATAACATGCTTGAAAAAATTGAACCAGTGCGAGAAATTGTTGATATTGCATATGAAGCGATGAAAAGTTTAAATATCGAACCGAACATCCATCCAATTCGTGGTGGAACAGATGGATCACAATTATCGTATATGGGATTACCAACGCCAAATATTTTTACTGGTGGTGAAAACTATCACGGTAAATTTGAGTATGTTTCGGTAGATACTATGGAAAAAGCTGTTCAAGTTATTGTAGAAATCGCAAGACGATTTGAAGAACAAGCTTAGAAAAGAACCAAGTAGTACGAATGTGCTACTTGGTTCTTTTTAATATAGCACCCGCCACAAATAAAAAGTTGCGTAAGACTCCCAGTTAATCCAATTTGTTGCAAAATCTTTTATTTCATTTTTAGTCGGTTTATTTTCGGAATCTGTTATAAATTTAATTGCATTATGCAGACCAACATCATCAATTGGAAAGGCTGAAGGGAAGCGTAAACAGCGCATTAAAACATAGTGGGCCGTCCACGGTCCTATACCATGGATAGCGGTTAATTGTTTTTCAGCAAGCTTTACATTTTGTGTTTGTAGTAAAGATTCTTTTGATAGTTTCCCTTCTATAATAAGCTTCGCAATACCGATTAAATATTCACATTTTCTAGTCGTCATTTTTAATTTTTTAAGATCCTCTACATGTAGATTTGCAATTACTTCAGGTGATGGGAATATCCAATGTTTTCTATCGTTCCATTCTACATACTTCCCAAACTGTTCGACTAACCTTCTTTTTAGAGTATAAGCATATGTGAGGTTAATTTGTTGACCGATAATTCCCCAGGAAAGTGCTTCAAATAAACCTGGAATACCTAACGTGCGAAGCCCATAAAACTCTTGAATGGGACCTTGAAGGAGTGGGTCATGTTTAGCTAATGTATAAAAGGGAGCTAAATCGGTAGTTAAATCAAACCACTCTTTTACATAGTTAGCTACAGCGTCGCATACCCATTTTTCAGAGATATATGATTCTCCTAAAAAACGTATTTGAATATTGCCATCAGTATTCATACTAATTTCAACTAAAGGATTTAAATGTTGAACAGGGATGACTTTATAAATTTTGTTGTCTTCAATGTGAAACATACATTCATTGTTAGAACGTGATAGATAGCGTAAGTTTTCTTGGAAACTAAATTCTTTTGGAACTGCTAAAGTTAATGCGCTATTATATTCTGCTGTCATATGAATTCCACCTGTAACTTTTCTAATGTAAGCAATTCTTTCTTCATTTCTAATCCCCCTCTAAAACCAGTTAGTTTTCCATCTTTTCCTATAACACGATGGCAAGGAATTGTAATAAGAAGGGGGTTGGCGGCAATAGCAGAAGCAACGGCACGCACAGCTGTAGATTTTTGAATTCTTTTTGCAATTTCTGAATAAGAATACGTCTTCCCATAAGGAATTTCACGTACCATATTCCAAACAGATAATTGAAATTCAGTTCCGTAAACATCGATAGGGAATGTAAAAGTTTCTCGTTTGTTTTCTAAATACTCGATAACTTCTTTCGTATATGTTTGCATGCAATCTGGATTGCAAGTCAATGTATGTTGTGGCAGTTTTTTTCTAGCCCATATATTTAGTTCTTCAAAGTTTTCGTCTTGTGACCCAATAAAACATAGTCCATTTTCAGTTGCAGCAATATGAAAGCGCCAATTTTTATGTGTAAGTAGCGTCCAATATATAGATTTATTTTTGTAGAAACTCATTATTGTATCCCTCTTTCATTTCGTTCTTTTTCCGATATTCAGTAGGAGTAAATCCAGTTTTCTTTTTAAATAAAGTTGCGAAATACTCTGGATTTTCTATCCCGACAGAAGTACTAATTTGCTTAACAGATTGATTTGTATGTGAAAGGTATTCTGCCGCTTTAACAATCCTGAAG
>NZ_JBFTMA010000659.1:0-2545 GCF_056396725.1 Bacillus sp. 05T31 | reverse complement strand
GTTGTACAGTGGAGCAGCGCAGCAATTGAAGTATATAATCATTACCGTACTACGAGACAAGAGAAAAAGATTGAAAAAGAAGAGCGTAAACTTGAGAAAGCTGAGCAGAAGGCTGAAAAGAGAGAGAAGCGCTCTAGACTTCGCATGAGAGGTGAGTAATGATGAGTATGATGAAGATTGAAACAATTGAAGAACTTGAAGCGTTAGTAGAAAAGAACGAGCCTTACGTTCTTTTTAAACATAGTACGACATGCCCAATTAGTCACGGTGCATATACWGAGTTTCAAGCGTATTGCGGTGAAGAAAGAGAAGTGCCAGCATATTACTTATACGTACAAGAGGCGAGAGATGTTTCGAACCATGTTGCAGAGCAGTACAGCATTAAGCATGAATCTCCGCAAGTGTTATACATAAAAGATGGAATGGTAGTATGGCATACATCGCATTGGAATATTAAAAAAGAAGCTTTAGAAGAGAATGTAAAATAGGGAGAGGCAAGCGAAGGGCTTGCTTCTTTTTTATTTTGTTGCAATATATTTAGTGGTACACTAGAGATACTTTAAAACTAAGTAAATTGACTTTTGAAAGTGGGTTTTAAGCAATGAAGAAAATGGCATTATGCATCGCAAGCTTAAGTTTATTACTGGGGGCTTGCAGCAATAATACTATTGAGAAGAAAGATGAAGTTGTACAGAAAGATACGAAAGAAAAAAGTATGATTCCAAGAACTGCTGTTTCTAAGGATTACTATAGAACTGTTATTCCTTTAAAAGAACAAAAGGTAATTAATACAGTTAATGTTACAACGAATTCGAAACTAGATTTAGCAGAATATGAAAATGGTTTAATGAATATCGCTTCAAAACAATTCGATACAGAAAATTACGTATTACAATTAAATCAATATATTCCAGAGAAAACAATTGATGAATTAGTTACGAAACAAGAAGTACCAGTTTTGACTAATATTATAGAACAGGACTACTTCGGCAAACAAAATTCAAATGAACTAAGCTTATCTGGCGTTGTTATTGGTTTATCTATGTCTTCAAGTGTATCTAATGAGGAAGCTATTTCTAAAGGTACTGAAGTCGCTAAGGGGCTTATAGAAGCTATTAATAAAAATGATAAATATAACAAATCTCCAATTACGTTTGCTATATTTAAGCAAGAAAGTACAAGTTCTTTAAAGAATGGTACTTATATTTCAAGCGCTACTGTTCAGAAGAACGAGACTAATCTTGGAAATTGGGATACTATTGATGAAAAATCGTATTCGTATCCTTCTCAAGAATTTGAGGGGGCACATGGAGAAGATAATGATAAGCTAAAGGAGTTTTCTAAAGCAATGAAGGCATTTTCTCCAGGAGATTATATCCCTGTTAATGCTAAGATTTCTTATAAGCAAAATAAGATGGATAAATTAAAGATGGATATTGTCGTTAAATATAACGGTAAGTCAGAATTAATGGCACTCTCTCAAATAGCTGCTCAAAGTATGTTAGAACAATTTCCTAAAGATGCTAAAGTTCAATTACAAATAAAGTCCGAGAATAAAATCGAGGCTGTTATTATAAAAGAGAAGAACAGCGATAAACCGTTTGTTTCTTTCCTATAATAAAAAAAGACAGTWTTTAARCTGAGGCTACTGAAAAAGTGAATACTTCGAGAAAAACATTTCGAATTTCCTAAAGATGTTGAAAGAAGAAAGGARGTCATTACCTGTACATAATAGGGAATGACCTCTTTTTTCTTATGAAATAGCCTCTTTCAGTGCCTTCTTTAAAGTGTYAGATTATGTTGATGTTATTCAAATTGGCGCTCGCAATATGCAAAACTTTGAACTGTTAAAGGCAGCTGGTGCTGTAAATAAACCAATATTATTAAAGCGTGGTTTATCAGCAACAATTGAAGAATTTATTAATGCAGCAGAATATAGTATGGCAGAGGGGAATGGTAATATCATTTTATGTGAGTGTGGTATTCGCACATATGAAACAGCAACGCGTAATACGCTTAATATTTCCGCTGTGCCAATTTAAAAGAAAGAAACACATTTACCTGTTGTTGTCGATGTAACGCATTCTACAGGGCGACGTGGCCTTCTATTACCGTTTGCAAAAGCGGCTATGGCAATTGGGGCTTTTGCTATTATGGCTGAAGTACATCCAGACCCAGCAGTTGCATTATCAGATGAAGCGCAGCAAATGGACATTCCAGAATTCAATGAGTTTATGAAAGAATTAAAAGCATTCGGAAGTAAATTATAAAAAAATTTCTTAGTCTATGTAGCCTTGTTACATAGCTTTTTTACAAAAATTGACCTTTTTTGCATAAAAAATACGAAAATACGAGAAAAGAAGCGAATTTTTTCGAAACTTTTGCGGGAAAATATTGTATGACCCTGCGTTTTTATCGTATCATTAGTAAAAGGAAGAACTCGGGACGATTGTTGGCATCTGCAAATAGAGTTGATGTCTTTTTTTCATTCAAGTGAACCGATACATAAAAATAGATAACATAAATAGAAGGAGTGTGCGAAGAG
>NZ_JBFTMA010000658.1:0-2552 GCF_056396725.1 Bacillus sp. 05T31 | reverse complement strand
GATGGACACCATTTAACGAAAGTAATTAAAGATAGTGAAGTAATGAATCAATTACCAGTCATTATTTTCTCTTCATTAATTACAAATGAGTTGTTCCATAAAGGTGAGGCGGTTGGAGCGAATGCTCAAGTGAGTAAGCCTGATATTCAAGAGTTAATTGGTTTAGTTGATAAGTTAGTACTTTAAAATCTTCTATTTAGCTGGAATAGAGGAACTAGCCAAGTGAGTAAGCGGTCAGTGCCTAATAGTTCTCCATGCGATGTAAGACCAGAGATATGGAGTGGTTGTAGGTAAGTGAAAGAAGTGAGCCTCCGAGTGCGGGTTTGAAGAACCGGTTTAAAACACATTTTTTTAGTTGGAATAGAGGAACTAGCCATGTATAGTACTGGTTAGTTCCTTTTTAGTATTCTATGCTTTGTACAGGCAGAAAAATCAAACGCTTCTGGAGTGTTTATGACTGTATGTATTAATAGTCTCTTTCGTGAATTTAGCTGTTTTTATTTAAGGGTTATTGTTTGGTTTACTTAATAAGTAGTAGGCTTTTTTCATTTGAAAATATAAGAGAATGTATCTTTGGATTGTGTTAGTAATATTTCGTGATAGCGCAAAATTTTTCGGTGAAATTATATTAAAAATACCATATAATATAATTAAATACATTTTATTGATATAGCATCTTGTTAGATTTTTTTAATATTTTCTTAAAAAATATTTTCTATTATTTACATACTTTTTATACCTTTTTGTATGTTAATTATTTGACAGATAATTTTGAAATGTTATAATATGGATATGTGGAAATTTCTATTTTCTTAAAAGACATGGGAGTCAGATGAGAATTGTGAAAGGATGAGGGGCAGTGACACAGAGTATGTATCACCACACAGCAATCAACGTATTAAGTCTTTTACAAAACATGTCAAATAATAAAACGAACGATATGAAATTAGAGGCGGAATTTAAAAAAATAGAGAAACAATTCCGAATAAAGTATGAAGAGCTTATCGATTTATATAATAGAATGGTATTATTTCAAATAGATATAGAAAAAAATGGCGGTATGCGAGTATATGAAAAATCAGGAATTACATGGTTGAAGTCTGAACTAGAACTACTATATGAAGTATATCAATTTTGTCAGCGTCAAGGCTTAAATATCGCAAATATTTCAAAATATGTTAGTAAAAATGAACTGAATTTATTTCCAAAAACGGAAAGTCAATTACAGAACACGTATTATAAATTAAAAAAACAAGAAATTCCGTTTGAAAATATTGAAAAACAAAAGCCAGGCCGAAAACGCAAATATACACCAGTCAAGGATATATTTGTTGAGGCGAAACAAGAAAGAAAACAGGAAGTAAAAGAAGATTTCCGAAGTGAAGAGGACGAAAAAAATCTCGTAACAGTTATATCAGGTATCGTTGATAATTTTGAAACAATTAGTCAATCCCGTGAAAAGAAAGAGCAT
Organism: Bacillus sp. 05T31; assembly: GCF_056396725.1. Taxonomy (NCBI): domain Bacteria; kingdom Bacillati; phylum Bacillota; class Bacilli; order Caryophanales; family Bacillaceae; genus Bacillus; species Bacillus sp. 05T31. Next base: position 1,081 of record NZ_JBFTMA010000658.1, on the reverse strand, counting down.
GAATTACATCAGTTTATGGAGGGAATCTATAAGCTTTCTAGCATGGCTGCAGAGCGTTCGAAAGAAGAAAAGAATGCTCGAGGTCTTGAAGGTGAAGTACATTCATTACGAACTGAAAATGATAGGTTAAAGCGAGAGAAGGAAGACCTTGTACATGATATTAAAGAAATGACGCATCATTTAATTCATTTCATTACGAGCTCTGATATCGATCAAATTCGTACGTTACCTTTCTTCGTAAAAGAGTGCAAACAAGATTTACATAAGCTAGGATTATATAACGCTCAAGACGGAAAAATGAAAATTATGGTTGATAGTAGCGGTCAAGTTATGACCGTACCACAATAAAAATGGGTACAAAACAAAAGGGAAATACATATACACTATGTATTTCCCTTTTGTTTTGTATGGAATCATTTCGGGCAGAGGAAAAGTTATAATTAATTTTAGTAAATCAAAAATTTGTACAAAAGGAAGGAACTAGGTCTTACTTTGTAGTATTGTGATCCGAAAAATACTGGGAATATGCGTATTGTCACTGTGAAAGGGCTTAATACATAATGATTTTAAAGATAAACCGACTCTTCCTCAATATTTAACTGATTTAATTGAGGTGAATAAGCTGTATAATCGTACAGTTGTTATTACATTTCATCAACAAACTTTTAATACGGAGAATTGAAGAGTAAAGTAGGATTCCAAAGCATAGCCAAAAAAGTGGCTGTTATAAGTTATTTGCCTACCAAAATAACCAATATTTGTTTAAAATATAAGATTATTATTTTATTATACCGAGTAATTATTCACATTATATAATAATTACTTACTACATAATTAACATGGTTATCTTACAAAAATGTAAGGTTTTTTTAATTGACACTCGTACATATAAGTAACTATACTGGTTACACGACGTTGGTGAATATATTTAATAGTTTCTATCTATAAGTGTATGTCTCAGGATTCTTTTCGGAATAATAGTTCGATTTGTATTTGATATCTTTAATGTATGAATAATATGTATTTAATCTATTCTTTATTCTAGGTCGTATTATTTAAAGATTAACTATAAATGATATAT
>NZ_JBFTMA010000657.1:0-2554 GCF_056396725.1 Bacillus sp. 05T31 | reverse complement strand
ACCTTACCCTCTGCATCTATTGTTGGTTTGATTAATAGTTTATATTTAATATCATTTTCTTCATAATCCACTATTTCTGTAGAAGTAATATTATTTAGTTTTTGATTTAATATTAAATCAACCTGAAATTGTTTTATTCTATCTATTAACACACGATTTCCATAAATAGAGTTAGTTCCTACAGTACCCTCTGGTAACTGCACGTTCTTAATACTTCCTGCTAAATATAACTGTGAATTCCCTTTTGAAGATGCGWYTTTTKGKCCATATAACMTYTCTGAYARYTGCTTGTTCTCYAAACCAACATTCTTCTCTTTTATTGTTAACATCGCAGGGACTACTGCATCACCTTCCTGCACTCCATCGATAATAATATGATTCCCCTGTTCTAAACTATCTTTTATCCTTTGTATATCTTCTAAATTAACAAAACTATACAACGGTATCTGAATTAAACGTTCAGAAAAGGTCTTATTTTGGTTAGGATCTAACTGAATTTCTAAAGAAAAATCACTTGCATATTTTATATTCCCTACACTATCTAACGTTGTAATCCATGTCGCATTATCTTGGTAGAAATTTTGTTCCAATTCTTGAATCCTTTTCGCGTCATCTCCAGCTTTTATATATGCCTTTTCAAAGGATTGAATATTCGTTTTAATATCATTAACTTTTCGATTCGAATAATATTGCTTAAAAAATATGGTTTGTCCAATAAAAATAGTCACTAAAATAAGTGTGCATAATGCCGTAGTTAATATAAATAACTTTAATACAATTCCTTTTTTCATACCTGTCCCTCAAATTTATAACCAGCTCGCACAACAGTTACAATACAAGTCGCTTTTTGTCCTAATTTATGACGCAAATTACGGATATGACTATTAACAGTACGATCATCCCCAGCGAATTCATAACCCCAAATTTTAGTGATTAGTTGTTCTCTCGAAATTACAATCCCTTGATTTTGCATGAAATACGTTAAKATTTCAAATTCTGTATGTGTCATACTTATGTCTTCCCCATCTACAGTTACTGTACGAGAAGGGAAATGTACATGGATACCACTACTAGTTAATGTTTCTGCAGTAGATACATTAACAGTGGAAGAATATCGGCTTTTAATTAATCGTTTTGCCCTTGCCAATAAAATAGGCGGACTATATGGTTTTGTAACATAATCATCTGCTCCCAGTTCAAATCCCAGTAAAGTATCATCCTCATCCACCCGAGCCGTTAGCATAATAATAGGTACATTAGATTTCTTACGAATTCGCCGGCAAACCGCCCAACCATCTAATTCTGGTAACATAATGTCTAAAATTATTAAATGCACCTCATGTTCTTCAAATATAGATAATGCTTCTTTCCCATCAATCGCCTCTAAGACGTTATATCCTTCGTTTAGTAGGTAATCCTTCATTATTTCACGTAAAATATCTTCATCTTCTACAATTAAAATTGTTCTTTGCATATTTCATCTTCCCCACGATTAATTTTATTTTTATGAAGAAATAGTTCATTTTATATKTTAACCAATTAGAAATCTTTCACTATTTCTGTCACTACTAAATGCAACATAGTTATATCAAGATAATAGTATGCTGATATAAAGATAAAATGCAGAGATAACTGTAATTCTTCAGCAAATAATGAAACTCATCTTGAATCGAAAGATYCATACAAAAACGCCATCCTTTCTGTATATTTCTACAAACAGGATAGCGTTTTTTCATATTAAAGGTAGAATTATAAGGTAATATCAATTATACGTAATACTTGATATTTAATTGATATTAGAACTTATTACTTTATATTTATCTTCTTTTGCAACATCTATAATTGCATCAATTTTTTGTTGTTCATTATTCAGCTCATGCCCTTCGATCCAAACTTTATATCCTATTTCTCCCACTACTCCAATTTTAGTTATAACAACATCTAACTGTTTTTCTTTTTGAAAGTATTCAATAGCAGTTGCCTTTGCTTTTTCTTGAGTTTTTGGAAATTCTTTGTCACTTAATGGATCTTTCGTTGTTAATGTAATGTAAGAGACAAAACCAATAATAATTAAAGTTATGGTAGAAAGTCCAACTAAAAATATTTTTTTCATTCTTCTTCATCCTTGTCTATCTTTTTTTAAAGATTAACATAACATTTATCGTATTTCAATAAATAAATATTGTATTTTACTATTTATTTATTGAAAATCTCTATAACTTAGACAAATATAAAAATCATTCCTCTAACTATCCTGATCTTTATCTCAATTAACCTATTAAATAATGTAGATTTATAAAAGAGGTTGATCATTATTAAAGAAATACAAAAATAAAAACCCTAATTTCTCTATATTAAAATTGAGAAACTGGGGTTTTTATTTAAAACAGATAACTAATTAATAGTCCTGCTGATAATAAGAAGCCAAAAATCGTATTTGTCATCGCTGTTGATTTCATTGCGATGCGCATATACCCGGGATCCTTTGCTCCCTTTTGGAAGCTTTGAATAGCAGAGATTGGCTTTTTCAACCCTAGGAACATAACTAATGCCC
>NZ_JBFTMA010000656.1:0-2557 GCF_056396725.1 Bacillus sp. 05T31 | reverse complement strand
ATGTAGCGCAGGGCATCATTACTTGAGTCCCAAGATACAAGCATACAAAAAAKAAGGAAARAACAGAAAAAGGCATTRAATAARAAACCGTTTATTATTTTYCGYGGATCYTTTAAGTAAGARATAAGAAAAATAATAAACAATATAAGAGGAATAATTCCGAAATACATAAATATAGTACACCTCAATTTATATAAGAATTTGACATACCTTTTATATTACATGATTTTATAATTGAAAATGAAAGAAAAAGGATTTTGAATTTTCTTAATAAAATATATGGATACATATGTTAAAATGTATTCAAGGCGATATATTAAAAGTAAAATGGTTGAAGAGGCACTCTGTGGAGTGTCTTTTTCTTTTTGGTATGTAATTATGCATATTATGTTTATTTTCAAGGGAAGAGGATTAAAATATAAGTTGTGGATACACGCTATAAAGCAGAATTTTATATTAATATTTATTTCTACTCTTTTGTACCTAACAATCTTGTAACAATTCATGATTCTGTTTTCTAGTGTGTGTTTACAAAAAGCGGGATGGGGTATATATAAACAGGGGAAAGGACGTCTTCTTGAAAGGCGTCTTTTTGTTTCTTAGTATAGATAATTTYCACTATTAACGTAGTGCAAACTATCTATACTAAACATTAGCAATCTTCCGTATAAATATTATCAATTTACTATATATTCCAGTGGTGATAAGCTACATATGAAAGGCTTTCTTTTTCAAAATATTACCCCTAATAAATTTTGAAAGAGTCAACTGTCTCCAAAATTGCCATTTGTGCTTAGCAAAAAAAGAATCCTTCGGGGTTCTTTTTTTGTATTCGACAGAATATGACAAAATGAATTTATATAATTTGTTATATTGTTAAATGGTTATTATGGAAAAGAGAAGGAGACTTAAGTATGGGATTTAAAAAATTACTTTTAACAGGTGCAATTGTTGCAACTACAGCATTTACTTCAATTGGGACAGCGCAGGCAAGTATAGAGTTTAAAGATGTTCCAAACAATCATTGGTCGTATAAGGCAATTATGGACTTAGCAAATAAAAACATTGTTGCTGGATATGGAAATGGGATTTTTGGATTTGGTGATGATGTAACTCGTGAGCAAGTTGCAGCCCTTATGTTCCGTCAATTAAAGCCAGCAGTAAAAGAACAGTATAATAATCCGTATAAAGATGTTACTGATCGTTCGACTCTGTTTAAAAAAGAGATTCTTGCTTTAACAGAGATGGGTGTATTTGCTGGAGATGGCACAGGGAACTTTAGACCGAAAGATTCGTTAACTCGCGATGAAATGGCACAAATTTTAACAAAAGGGTTCCAATTGCAAATAAGAGGGGATCATAATTTCCCGGACGTAGATAGAAATGGATGGGCGAATCCTGCGATTACTGCAGTTAAATCAAATTATATTACAGCTGGAACTGGTGATGGTAAATTCGCACCTAGAATGCATGTAAGTCGTGAGCAATATGTTCAGTTCTTATATAACGCGACATTACCACTTGAAGAAAGACCAGGAGCAAGACAAGAACAACCACAACCAGAGGTGAAGCCAGAACAAAAGCCAGAACCAAAACGCTTTGCTAACTGTAAAGAAGCAAATGATGCTGGGGTTTACGATATTACAAGAGATAGTCCGTATTACGGTAAGCATTTAGATCGTGATGGCGATGGAATTGCTTGTGAGAGAAAGAAGAGCGGTAAATAAGAAAAAAGCACTCAGCCTGAGTGCTTTTTTCTTATTCACACATGCTATTTTTGTAGGCGATTCTCATAGAATGGGAGTAACGAAATGAAAGTAGGTGATAAAATGCCAGCTATTGTGGAAGGGGTTATTATTGAGAACTGTAACGGGACAATTAACTTAGGTGATAAATATAAYGTRCATCCRATTGAAAAAACGAAAGCTTATAATGGATCGGGATCTTCAAATACCGGATTAAATGTGAGRACATTYAGTGGTATTAGTACAGCGGATGTAAGTGATAGCGATGTGTATGACCAAGTAATTCAATCTACGTTATAATTTTTATATGTAAAATTGCATAAAGTAATGTGTTTGCCCTGTGATACAATTTAGCTGTGAGCTGTTAGTGATTCTTCTTTATCATAGTTGTTAGATTAGAAATGTAACATCTTATCGAAAATCATACGTATAAGAAAAAGACACTTCGCTCGAAGTGTCTTTTTTATTTTAGTGATACCCTTTAGCAGAGTCTTTATGAATTTTATTTTTAAATATGCTGTAGCTCCAAAGCTGATATCCAATAACGATTGGTACCATGACCATTGCAACGAAGAACATAATTTTTAAGTTTAATTGACTACCAGCTGCGTTATATAACGTTGTACTGTATGCGTCGTTAATACGTGATGGTAACATTCTCGGGAACATGCCTGCAAAACCAGTTGTCATAAACATTGCGATTGTTAAGCAAACGAATGTGAATGCAAGGCCAATTTTATGTTTGTACACCATAATAAGTGTGAGTACACTCATTAACATTGCAAGTACTGGAAGAATGAATAGTACAGGAT
>NZ_JBFTMA010000655.1:0-2567 GCF_056396725.1 Bacillus sp. 05T31 | reverse complement strand
CGGTTCCTGCGTAAAATATCAACCGTACCAAAAGAGCGTCCAAGCGTTGGACATCTAGGGGTGGAACACCCCGAAGTAACGCTCAGGGAGACGAAAGGGTACTTTCGTCGTGGAACTGAGAAGCTCCCACTTCAAGCTTTGCTAAGTGGTGAGTAGTTCACGCGGTTCTGGTGCAAATATAGGACACATTTCAAGGAACAATCAGGATTCCTACCGGAATTGTTCTTTTTTATCATATGCATGGCTTCTACTCCTATATGATATTACCCTATATAACAAAAAAAGCACCGCTATGGATGCTTTAGCCTACATATTCTTCAATTTTACTAAAGATACCATTAATAGCAGGTACTACGCATGCAGATGCTACAATTGCAGAAATAAGTTTAACAAAAAATAAGCTTACAGTCATATTAACACCCCCTGCTCTAATAATAAGCAGGAAACATTACGTGAATTTTAAAATCTTATTATATTAATATTTTTTGTTTATCTTTGTTACAAAGATAAACACGTTCATTAAAGAGCGTGTTTTAATACTGCTACTAACTCATTTATACTTTTCATTTCTTCAATGAAGTCTTCATGTCTTGAATATAGCCAAGATGTTATACTATAACGTTTTTATGTTTTTTATAAAATAAAAAATAGGTGAATTGTAATCCCTGTTTGGGTGTATATCCACCTATTTTTTCAATTTAATTAGCATGACCCAGTATTTGTATGATTTTATCAGCTTTGGAGCTTTGAATATAATAGTACATCTCTAACCCTTTTCTTTCAGCTTTCAGTGCTTTCCCTTTCATTTTGGATAAATGTTGCGATACTGTTGATTGTGGAATATCCAAAATATTAGTTAATTGTGTTACATTTAATTTCTTGCTCTTAGCCAATTCACTAACAATTTGTAGACGTATTGGATGAGCCATAACTTTTAATAGTTCAACATTTTCTTCAGAAACTAAACCTTGTACATTATCATTATTAAATTTGTTCATAATACAACCTCGCATTCAATTTATATTTTATTCAAATTTTCAATGTATATTCCTAATATTATTATATTAAAATCCTCTGTGCGTTTAACTATGAATTAATTATATAATTTCAACTTGTGCTATGTGCGGAGTTAATATGTGTTTGTCGTGAAGTTTTTTAGATGTGTTTAGTAATTAAAAAAGCTACAAAGAAATTTTATCTCTTTGTAGCTTTGAATTAATGAATTATGCAGTATAAAAATACTAGTGCCATCAATATACCCATTTTTAAAGTAAAGATAAGTGAATCCGATTTTATGATTTTAAAAATGAATGTGTCTGTTATACCCCTATAACGCTGACTGATCAGAGCATGCTCTGACTTTATTATTATACTAATGTATATAACGGAAATCAATATTATAGTAATAGGTAGACTCCCCTGCTCTCCTTCGCTTTTATGCCTTTTATATCATAAAAGTAATATTTATAAATATATAGTTTTATAGTTTTAATTATTATATACTTATACAAGTGATTTAGCCCTTTTTAAGAGTTGAAAGTAAGTTGTATATAAGGAGTGGTTTGAATGAAGAACAAATTTAAGCGTATGATCATGTTAATGGTGGTAATGGCCTTATCAGTTACAGCACTTGCAGCATGTGGAAATAATCGTGATCCCGAAGAAGTTGCTACAGCGTATTTYGAAGATGCAAAAGAMGGRAATGTAAAAGATTTTGGAGAGTTATTCACTCCTGAAGCGAAGAAAATCGTTGCTTTTGTGGGCGGAAATGCAGAACTAATCAAATCCGTTAGCAAGGATCTTAAAAGCTATAAAATTCGAAAAATCGAAGAGAAAAATGAAATTGCTACAGTAACTGTTGATGCTGTATATAAAGGTAATCCTAAAAAAGTAATCGTAATTGAACTAGAGAAAACGGATGATGGTTGGAAAATTAGTAAATCATAAAAAAACGGTCTAGAATTCTAGGTCGTTTTTTAGTTTCCTCAATCTTCTTCTTCGAAATCACGTAGACTAGCAAGTAATTATGTAAGTGTTGACCAAACAGGATATATTGCTTCCTCTATGTCTTCTTCCTCATGATCCCAGAATACGATTGTTGGTGAATCAGTGTTGTTTCGATAATTAAAGCATAGAAGATTGCCGAATGGATCTCTAGCAAAAGGATATATTTTGTCAGGTAATCTATCTTTCGTATTATTATATGTTTCTAGAAATGAATATTTTCTATCAGAATCTAGGGTTAAAAGATTATTAAGTGAATTTTCATCTTGATTTGGAATATTAAATGTATCTGGCGTTGGATATCCACCATCATATTCTTGTACACACTCAAGAAAATCATTAGGAAATTTAATATTTAACGAATTCCCCGAAAGAATTCTCCTTCCTCAAGCGTGTGAAGGGCGTAGCCCAACGGTAGGTGGGAGATGMATTTCGGTTTGGCATAGCCAAAAACTTTTGATAAACTAGCTATATGAAGTTCTTTGATAACTTGATATATGAGGTTGCAGGAAGAAAATAGAGTGCGAAAACCAAGCCATTCGGTTCCTGCGTAAAATATCAAC
>NZ_JBFTMA010000654.1:0-2570 GCF_056396725.1 Bacillus sp. 05T31 | reverse complement strand
ATTATGGAAGAATTAGAAGTTGGTGTTTTAGGTTTTGTTGCATCATGTGTAAGCGCTTTATTTTTCGGTTTATATGGTGCTATTCCTGTTTCTATTCTGTGCGCATTTTATATACTACGCCATGCTCGCGCAAAACAGCTCGGCCCTAATCACATTGCCCAAATTATTCCATTCCCTATTGAACGATGCCGCCGCGCTTCCAGCCTATAAAGTGAAACTTTAATCAGTGGGAGTTTTACTGCCCACAAATAGCGGGATAAATTATCCAACTTAAATATTATGTCTGCCTAAATAAATAAAAAGTCCTCAAATGAGGACTTTTTATTTATTTTCTTCTAGAAATTGAAACAATTCTTGCAAATGAAGTGCATCTTCACTGTAGCTAACGGATACATGACATGTCCCTTCAATCTCAGCATGCATATAAAGGACAATTCCATCCCGATCATATTTCAATGCCAAATAAAACTCCATTTCCTCTAACATCTTTTTCGAGCTTCGGATAACATAATGCCCTTTCTCATCTCTTCCATATTCAAAATCTGGTCCAAAATCGTATTTTTGTTTAAAAGCTTCTTTTTGCTTATCATTAATCTGTACACAAGTTGCTCGCTGCACAGCATCAATCATCTCGTCAAACTTTTGGAGATCCATTCCATTTACCCCCTTATATACTTTTTGTATAATACTTGTGTTCCGCTATTCTCTTTTCCATCTGCGATTAGCTCTTCATACAATTCCTTCGCTAGGGTWAAACCCGGTACTGGTAATTGTAATTTTTCAGCTTCATCTAAAGCAATCTTCATATCTTTCATAAAATGCTTTACATAAAAGCCAGGTTCAAAATCTCCTTTTAACATTCGAGGAGCTAAATTACTTAATGACCAGCTACCTGCTGCTCCTGTCGAAATACTCTCTAATACTTTATCTGCATTAAGTCCAGCCTTTTTCGCATATGCTACCGCTTCACATACGCCTATCATGTTAGAAGCAATTGCTATTTGATTGCACATTTTTGTATGTTGTCCACTCCCAGCAGGGCCTTGCAACTGAATATTTGTTCCTAGTTTTTCAAATAGAGGTAAGCAAATATCATATATTCTGTTCTCTCCACCGACCATAATTGCTAGTCTTGCTTCTTTAGCCCCAATGTCCCCACCAGATACTGGTGCATCTAATGTATATATATTCTTGCTTTTCGCAACTTCATTAATACGTTTTGCCAATGTTGGTGTAGATGTTGTAAAGTCAATTGCTATCGTACCTTCATTTGCATGTTCTAAAATTCCATCAATCCCAAAGTATACTTCTTCTACATCATGAGGATAACCAACCATCGTCATAACAACATCAACTTGCTTTACTAACGCTTTCGGTGTATCACACCAAGTCGCACCCTCTTGCACTAAAGAATCAGCTTTTTCCTTCGTTCTATTATATACATATACTTTATRACCRCYTTGCATTAAATGRTKKACCATACTTTTTCCCATTACACCAATACCRATGAAACCTATTGATAAATTTTTATTYTCCATCTTCTCATCCCCTTTGTTCTAATAAATCATTTACCATCTTTCGGAACTCTTTATTAAAATCATCATCCATACTATTTTTCACATTTGAAAATAAAATAACAAAAGTTCCTTTTTCTTTATTAAAATTATTGAAMGTGTTCCAACCAGATAGTACACCATGGTTATGGAAATAATCTGGATATATATAAAAGCTAAATGCATATTTTCTTTCTTGTGAAGGTGTAAACATCGCTTGTATACTTTGTTCAGAAAGAAGCTTTCCATTTATAATCGCTTCATCTAATTTTTTCATATCCCCTACTGTCGTATACATCTCACCCGATCCATATAACCAGTCCATCCCTAATTTTTGTGCTAGTACAAGCTCTTGATCTTTCTTCACATACCCCTTCGTGAAGTTTTTATCTCCAGGMACCATATTTCCCATACCTGATTCATGCATCTCGGCCTTTGTAAATATATTTTCTTTTACATAGTCTCCTAAAGGCTTTTTCGTTATATTTTCTATAATATAAGCGAGCACCATATAATTATAATCCGTATACTTCCAACCTGTTCCTGGTGGAAACTCTAATTTTTGACTTCCAATCCAAGTTACTAAATTTATACGTGAAGCTACATTAAYCTTCCCTTTCCCATTTTCCGGTAAACCAGATGTATGCGTTAATAAGTGATATAACGTGATGTGTTTATCTGCTGGAAATGAAGGAATGTATTTATTTACATTATCTTGGATATTTAACTTCCCTTGTTCTTSTAACTGTAGAATGGATGTAGCAACAACTGTTTTCGTAATAGAACCGATACGATATTTTGTTTGAGGCGTATTTTCTATTTTATTTTGAACATCAGCATAYCCATATCCTTTATTCAATATAACATGCTCTTTATCTGTCACCAAAACTGTCCCATTAAATTGCTTTCCTACTAAATACTGATCTAACTTTTGAGATATACTAGCATAATCAATTTTTTGTACTTCTTCTATATTATCCTGTACCTCTGACTCAATAGCAGGGGTTACCTTTGTTG
>NZ_JBFTMA010000653.1:0-3440 GCF_056396725.1 Bacillus sp. 05T31 | reverse complement strand
CAGCTGTGAATCTCCGAATCTCGAAACACGTGCCACGCCGCTGCTGTCTCGTAACCACGTAGCACCGACTTTCCAGCTAAGAGAAACTGTTCCTCAGTCACTTTCGTAATCAATCCTTCTCCAGCATACACATTGCCGTTCTCTGTCTCGATATTCACATCACGTAACTGGTTCGTGGCTACAAATTCACTTACCCCATAATCCACAACATGGAGACTCCAGGTGAGCTTACCCGTGACAACTCCTTCTTGTACCGTCACATATCCATCGTAAAACGGAACATCCACTCCATCGATTTGTAAGTTACGGATTTCTTCAGACGTCATGTTCCTTACTCCTTGCGGCCACACGTTCCACGAATCTCAGTTGTTGTTCAATATACGGGTCATCTTCTTTCCCGCCACTTACGATCCAATCCTTAATCCGGTTCATCACATCTTCTAAAACGACCACCGGTACTTGTGGGGCTAATTCCGTGATACGATCTATATAATTCACTTGTTTCTCTCCTTTACCTCACTACTAAGAACGTATATTCCCTAAAAACAGGACTTACATAGTTACCATCTGTTATAATTATCAATGTCGCATTAAAATATAAACTCGAATGGGGATGAAACAATGACTCTAATTGCTGGTATCATATTACCTAAAGGTATTCTTATGATTAGTGATACGCGTCTCAGTGTTGAAAACACTGACGAAATAGATACTGATTATAAACGTAAGTTAACATTCGTTGCTCCTAACTGTATAATGGGAACCTCTGGTTCTGAAAGTTCTTTTTATACAGCGAAAATCTTGCGCAATCTTTTATTTAAAAATTCTCACGTATTGGATACTGCATCCCTACGCAGTTATATACTTGAAAACAATGTCAAGGTATTTTCCAACAAGCGGCTAAGGAGTTCACAGGGATTAGTAATAAACTCTATTTCATATATTTGACCACTTTAAATAAAAAACCCGCAAACGCTTGTTATTTAATCGAAGAGGATAGGACAGTTCATAAAATTGACGAAGAACAAGATGGCGAACTTATAAGCTATTCCGAATGATGCTTTATTTCACGCCCTTCTTCGCTAAAAACTGCCTTGCGTTATCCGTAAGCCGGTAATAATAAACATGCTCATCATCTTTCGTGACTTGCTCCAGTAGACCTAACTGAGAGAGTTGTCCCAGCCACGTATCAAACTGCGTGGCTGGAATTTCTCCTCCTACCTGGTGCATCGCTCGTAAGATGGCTTCCGAACCTTTCACTCTATACCACGTGATTTTACGATTTCCAGTGCTTGTTGTTCCGTAAAACCTTCCGAAACAAGGGCATCGAAACGCGCCTTATATACTTTAGACATCTCGCGCTGCATACGCATTTGCATTGGTAACGCCTTTACAAAGTTATCCAAAATCATTTCCAGCTCGATATTTGTATATTGTTTATTAGGTTCGCTCATCTTTTCACCCCTTCAAATATGCTTCGAGTTCCGCTAATACCTGATCAACCCCTTCAGGACTTAGCACGAGTTTACCGCCAGCTAGTTCAATATTTTCTTCTGAAACCTCTCCTGTAATTTGGCAAGAGTTATTAGGATTATATTTTTGTAGAATAATAGATTCACCATCTACGAAAATCTCCATCGGATCCTTTACCTGGATACCTAATGTACGGCGTAATTCCATCGGAAACACAATACGTCCTAATGGATCAATGTTACGAATAATACCTGTTGATTTCATTTCTCTTCAGCTCCTTCTGACCAACTAGATTGATATTTTCGCTTTCCTTGTTCTACAAGAAGGTTAACTTCATATTTTTTCGTAGGGATTGGTACTATTCTCCGCGGATCACTTTCCTTATCAATATGAACACCTGGTACATAGGTCAATGCTTCAGCTACAGCATAACTACCGTCTGGATTCTTCTGCTGCGTTGTCACCTGCATTACGCAACCACCATCAACATTACAAACCTTAGTTGATTTCATCCAACCTTGTTCTTTTGAACTCGCTTTACAAAGTAGCGCAAATGTATCCCCATCACCATAAACTTGTAAATCTGAAATATTCTTTTTCGCACCACGTACTTCTGAAATGTTCAAGTCTTTTTCTTTCATTTCTCCCCAACTCCTTTTCTTTACTTCTTAATCGTTTCTATAACGCTTGCTAAACCAAAAAAATATTACACAAATGAACCACGTTGTCCAAATCGGATATTCGTATATAAGTTCCATCCAACCACTCCTAGTCCTTATTAATAAGAATCACAGCCGGACCCTCAACCGTAATACCGGCTACTTCAATCTTTTCATGGGGACTTACTTGCACTGTTGTGACACCCTCACGTGTCTCCAGTTCTTCACTTATGTTTTTTGTAGGTATATTCTTCATCTTTACTCACCATCCAAAATAACGCTGTATTCATCATTAGCTACGTAAAAATTACCGAATGCATCGCGTTCAGGGAATCCATTTTTCGTTGCCTGTACTATCTTGAGTTTCGCATTACATTTATGACATTTCGTGAATTTGTTCTCCTTGTACTCGTATTGATTCCCACGATTTCTGCACATGCAGCAATCATAGCGTGTACGATATCTCGGTTTACCTTCTTCGTCATATTTAATACCTGTTTTCCAATGAATCGGATCAACTTCTTCTTTTTTCGTAATCTTTGCTATCTCTTCAACAGGAAACGAGCTACGATTTACTTCTACGATTGGTAGTTTACGGGTTTGCTTATCCGTGGTCATCTTAACAACTGATTCCTGAATCTGTTCATGCGTAACATCTAGAACCACAGCCTTATGAACTTTCGCTTTTGCCATTGCAGCTCCTAATGCCGATACATCCACTTCTGGTGGATGCTGATTAACCACTTTCACAAGCTCTGCTGCGGTATTGATAAATGAAAATTCATCTGTTTCTTTTTTTAATCTTAGATTAGCAGGCTCAGAGTCATAAAATTCTACATTTGTTTTCAGTACCGGCTTAATCTCGATGTAATTACTAGCACCTACAAAGCTGGAAACACCACCACGAATATTATTTTTAATAAAATCGAAAAAGACTGTAGTTAATGCGTTTACGTTTGCTTCTTTATTTAAACGATCGAGTCCGTATTCATAAAGCATTGCGTGAATAGCCTCATGAAGTACGTTTTTCATTTGCCCTTCATGCTTCGCTACATTGTCCGAAATCTTGATTTGTTGTTCGTGATACGTTACTTCTGCAATTCTTACTTCTCCGTTTTCTCTTTCTTCAATCCATCCTTTTACGACTTCCACATCGTACGGCACACTACCAATCATCAATTGTTTAGGTATATTCATATAACTTCAGCCCCCTTTATTTTGGTAAATCATTTTCAATTTCCGTTCGTAATTTATCTCGTAACCACTTAAACTCTAAATCCTTTTTATCGATTTTTGCCTGAATCACTT
>NZ_JBFTMA010000652.1:0-2572 GCF_056396725.1 Bacillus sp. 05T31 | reverse complement strand
CCTTTCAACTATTCAATAATCGTATAGGTGTTGAAGTTTTCTAATTTTAATTGAACGACTCCGTTCTCACAGCACTTATTTCAATTATGTAGAACATAGCAAGTATAACTATTTCTCCTATTGTAACTTTTGTAAAACTTTTAAATAAGGAAATATACACTCTTTGATTAATCTCCATCTATCCTGCGCTTCCGGTATAATCTCTGAAGCAATCACCACCACCAATTCCTTCTCCGGAATACAGCAAATCATATTCCCACCATCGCCCATTGCACAGTATGAATAGATCCCATCYTCTTCTCGTAACCACCATAAGTASCCATATTGATTTGAATTCATCGCTATTGATTCTTGTACCCACGATTTTGAAAGAATTTCCTTTCCATTATGAATACCTTCATTCAAATRCAWCTGTCCAAACTTAGCCATATCTTTAACTGTTAACGTAAGTCCCCAGCCGCCCGTCGAAATACCATTTGGATCGTGCACCCATCCTTTCACATCTTTTCCGAATAAGTCGTCAAATCCAAATGCTTTCATATTGTAGTTTGGAATTTCTCTCATACCGATAGGCTGAAATAAGTGCTCGTTCGCAAATTCACGGGCACTTTTTCCTGTTACGTTCGTAATAATAGCTGATAGTAAATGAGCTCCTGCGGATGAATATTTAAAATGTCCCACTTCTCCGCCATGTCCGATTCTATTTAATGTATACTGCACCCAATCCTGTTGTGTACATAATTCTTCTAACGGTTCCTGCCAGTCTGCATAAGGATATGGAGCTGTCATTGTAAGAAGGTGTCGCACTGTTACTTCAGATGCCTTAAGATTATATTTAGGAAAAAACTCTATTACTTTTTGATTAACACTTTTGATATATCCTTTATCTATACATATCCCAATTAACGCGGAGATTATCGTTTTTGTGACAGACGCTACATGACATGCATCATCTGGACCGTAACCATTATAATAATTTTCAAAAGTAACATTACCTTTTTGTACAACTAATACACCATTTATATTTTTATAGTTTTCTTTTATAATCCAATCTAACTGTTCAGCAGTCTTCATCATTCTTCCCCCTTAATATATGATTAAAAAGGTTCGATAGGTACATATATATCAACTATATGTTTATGTTCGGGATGCTGCCTTGGATCATTTCTATATACTTCAAAAGGATACGAATCTCTCGGTTTATATCCGCTATTTGGAAGCCATTGACCATATAAAAAGTCCCATGCTCCTTTATATTCGTCTTGCAATACTTCAAAGTGCCCTACTGCATATTTCCCTGAAGGAATTGTCATTAGTCCAATATCGCTCGTTTCTACTGAGGCCTCATCCGGAATTGCTATACATAAGCTTGTTCTTAAATGATAGTCCTCAGTAAACTCATGATGATCGTGGTAAATGGTTAATACCTTCGTATCCTCGAATACATGATAGTTTTGCTCCGATGCGTAATGAAATAGTTTTTCTATCATTTTCGGAAAATCTATAGCTAAATCTTTATATGTACCTACATGTCTTATGTATGCGACGTTTACTGTGTCCGCTGTTACAATTTCAACATTTCCTCGAACCTTCTTACATTCATTGTATTGAGAACCTTCGCTAACGTCTTTGCAATTCTTGCTATTGTTATTTCTATAGTGAGACGGACTTACTCCGTAATAACTTTTAAATGTCCGGGAAAAAACTGCTGAATCTGTGAACCCGAAGTAATACCCAATGTCTGTAATCGTCATATCTGTACGATAAGTAAGAAGGTGTGTTGCCCTCTCTAATTTCAAACGATTCACATACCGAGATAACGGCTCATCCATCATCCCTTTAAAAATTCTATGAAAATGAAATTTTGAAAATCCTGCCACATTAGCTAAATCTTCAATTGAAAGTGAATCATTTATATGTGATTCTATATAGTCTTGCACTTTATAAATACGTCGTACATACTCGTTTCTACTTTGAGAACTCTCCATACTTATCCCTCCTCACAACAAAAAGGCTAACTTTACGTCAGCCTACTTTACACATTTTTTAAAAATAAAACTCTACTCCCGCCGTTCCCATCATAATTTGTATGTACGGATACACCTTCTATTTCATCATCCCCAKCTTCAATTTGAAATCCGATTTCTTGATGAAATTCAATYGACTTTTTATTAACTGGTGACGTTATCGCTTTTACAACTTTACGTTTATTTGCACGAGCGACATCGAAGAAATAAGAATATAACGTCGATGCGATTCCTTTTCGTCTAAACTTCGGATTTACTCCGATAAAATGAACGTACGCTTCATCTTTATGAGTTTGTGAAAAAAATCCACATAAGAAACCTAACGTTTTTCCATCTTCTTCAATGATAAAACTCGTTTCTTGAAAATGGACGAAAAACAACTTCGGCAACATACTAGCCATATCTCTTCCGCCCCACCAATCATTTAATACAGAATGAATMTTTACATAATCTTCCCCTTGAATGTTTCTTACTCGCATGTATTTCTCCCTCTCACTCACTTCATTTTTTCATATATTTTAATAACCGTTTCGACTAACAGAATG
>NZ_JBFTMA010000651.1:0-2576 GCF_056396725.1 Bacillus sp. 05T31 | reverse complement strand
GGTACTATGAAAGCAAACGTAGGGGATACTATACTTTTTCAAAGAAATAACCTGAAAATCACTGGCTCTGTATTAAAACTGTACACTGAATCTGTCTTAGTTGAAATTACAGGTGTAAATGGTGGTACTTTTGAATTTGATCGAACTATTGTGAATCATAAAAACTATAAAATCTTAAATACAAACAAATAATGAAATACAAAATAGTCCCTCTGTTTTATAACAGAGGGACTATTTTGTAGAACGAACATCCGTTAGTTTATATATCCTAATACATTAACAATCTTACTTGCTTTTAAATTATTAATGTAATAATAAATTTCTAATCCTCTTCGCTCTGCTTTTAGCACTTTACCTTTCATTTTTGATAAATGCTGTGAAACAGTCGATTGCGGAATGTTTAATATTTCTGTTAATTGCGTTACATTACAAGTTTTACGGACACTTAATTCATTTACAATTTGTAAACGTATTGGATGCGCCATAATTTTTAAAATATCTACATCTTCTTCAGTAACTGAAGTTTTTTTTATCTCGCTCGTATATGTTGTCATAAGACATTCCCCTTTTATATTGATTCCTTTTTATTTAGATCCATTTCTAAAGAAAACCACAATCCCCAATATGCAACTCAGACCCTTATATAGAAATAATAGGATTTTATTTCATTAAAAACAGAAATGCTATTTATTTTATTTATTTGGTACATATACATAATACAATTTTAATATGTGCTGCATGTGAAGTTAGCATAAATTTATGGTGAAGATTCTTCATTCATTTATACATAAACTGATAGGACTTCTTCGTAGTTCATTTATTATTTCGATTGGCTTATTGTCTTTTATATAGATGCGAGGTATCCTTCTACTTAACATACAAGTAATCTCATAATTAATTGTACTTATTATATCTGCAACGCAATCTACACTTATTGATTCCTCGCCTTGATTACCATAAAAGACCACTTCCTCCCCAACATGTATTGGCATGATTTTTGTTACGTCCAACATTAACTGGTCCATACAAATACGTCCTATAATAGGAACTTTCATACCCTTTATTAATACAAACCCTTTATTCGAGAGTTGCCTGCTGACACCATCCGCATATCCAACCGGTATTGTCGCAATCCATTCTTCTCCTGTCGCTGTGTATGTTGCTCCATAGCTAACCCCATTTCCTTTTTTTACTTTTTTGATATGCGCAACTTTTGATTTAAATGTCAGGATAGGCTGTAACGAAATAGCTTCTTGATTGACATCTGCAGATGGATAGAGACCGTATAACGCGATTCCAAGGCGGACCATATTTCCTTTTGTTTCTCTCATATCAATTGTAGCAGCACTATTATTGGCATGAATCCATGGAATAACAATTTGTAACTCTTCTGCTTTGCTTACGGCTTTTTGAAATACCTCTTGTTGCATGAGAGTATACATTTTATCCCTTTCATCTGCACAAGCGAAGTGCGTGTACATGCCTTCAACCTGAATATATTTTGTACACTTTAATGTTTGTAAGAACAATGTAACTTCATTAAGTTGTAAACCGAGTCGGCTCATTCCAGTGTCAATTTTAATATGGATATACGCATTCTTTTCCATTTGTGAAGCAACCTCTTCTATAGCATGCAAATCCTCAATTGTATATACTGTCATGCTTAAATCATATGTAATTGCATCTACTATCGCTTCATACGGTGTGTATCCAAAGATTAATATTGGTACAGTTATACCAGCTTCTCTAAGTTCAATTCCTTCATCTACAAACGCAACTGCCAAGTGACTTGTACCTGCCTCTATTGCCGCTTTCGCAATCGGAACTGCCCCGTGTCCATAGGCATTCGCTTTGACAGCTGTCATAATCGCTGTACCAGATGGAATAGCTTGTTTGTACTGTTGGAAATTACGTTGCAGTGCATTTAAATCAACTTCAATAATAGTATGTCTACCGTAGTTAACGTTCATAATTTATTTACCCCCTATATCAAGCTATCAAAAATGCTCTTCCTGAAGAGCCAAGTTCATGAATACGTCAAAGTCATTAGTATTCAAACGAAAATCCGTCGGTTATTATTTTTTTAGTATTCCTTCAGTTATTTTTATCTCGTAGCCTTCCGTGAGCTAAAATCGTTAAAAATCACATTCACTCTCACCCTCATATTTTTACATATCTTCACCTATCCAAAAAGGTACACACATTATGTATTTTTACAGTCTAGTGGTATGGTGGAGAGATATAGATATACCTCTTTGTAATACAATTGCTTTTCGAAGTAATACTATATGAGTAATAAATATAGCTACTGTATAAAAATATTCATAAGATGACTTCATGTCCTACAACTATATGATTTAACAATTCATTTTCAAGGTAATTTCAATGTATACTAATTATTTAAATATAGTAATATATAGTTTTCAAATTGATAATTAGGTGGCTGTTGTAAAATGAATTACAAAAAGGTATTTTAGTTGGTCTTATATGTGTATTTGTGTTTTCATTAAGTGGTTGTAATTTTATAGATGGGTTTAAAAACGAATTTGCTTGYTAAGTGCGGAGCTGTATACTTC
>NZ_JBFTMA010000650.1:0-2583 GCF_056396725.1 Bacillus sp. 05T31 | reverse complement strand
CATAAGATATGCTTGTTCTTCTGTTGGATACAAACGGAATTTATATGCTTTATTATGCTTTGTCATATCATTTCACCTCACTTTTCACCTTGGTTTTCAATATATTTCTTTACTACATCTATTGGCGAACCACCAGTAGTTAGTAAGCAAAAACTTCTTGACCAAAACATCTCTTTCCAAAGTTTCGTTTTCACTTGTGGAAAGTCTCTCTTGATTAGTCGAGAACTTGCACTCTTATAAGCATTGATGAATTTTGTCATTTCTGTATTCGGATGTGCCTTGAACAAAATATGAACATGGTCTACATCATGATTCCACTCTACCAGTGTTATGTTGTAATTCTCGGATAACCTGATAAACATGTCTTTTGCATAATCTGACATATCATCATCAAACACATTTCTTCTGTATTTTACGACCAACACAAGATGATAATACAACAAGAACACTGAATGATTATTGCTGTCTAATTTCATTGATATACCAACCTTTGCACTTTATAAGACTGATTATATCAGAGGCGAAATAAAAAGCAAAGCCTTTTGGCTACGCCAAACCGAAATTCATCTCCCACCTACCGCTCGGCTACGCCCTTCACGCGCTTGAGGAAGGAGAATTCTTTCGAGGAATTCGTTAAATTTAAAAGATAGAAAAAAGGAATATATCTTTATATTTTAATTTATATAATTAAAATATAAAGATATAGATTTACAATGAACTTCTGTAATGAGTCTAGCACATTAGTTTAGATGAAGTAGTGAGTGTACTCAAGTATTATATTGAGGGGAAATAATCATATAAACGTAATTTGAATGAAGGAGATAATTTATGAAACTTAAACAGACGGTATTAGCAGGCAGTATTATGTTAGCAACAACATTAACACCAATGATAGATGCGCAGGCAGAAGGCAAAAAGTTTAATGATGTTCCACAAGGCCATTGGTCCTTTAATGCTATTACAGATTTAGCAAATAAAAATATTATTGCAGGTTATGGAAATGGTATGTTTGGTTTTGGTGATAACATAACTCGTGGTCAAGTGGCTAGAATGATTTATGCTTACTTGAAACCTGCAGACGACCCTAATATTAAAAATCCGTTTACTGATGTCAAAGGGCATATGTTTGAAAAAGAAATCTTAACTCTTACTAAAGTTGGTATTATGAGTGGCTATGGTGATGGGAAATTTGGACCTGATAATATCTTAACACGTGAGCAGTTAGCTACTGTGATAACAAAAGCCTTTAATTTAAAAGCGACAGCAACTACTACATTTAAAGATGTGGAAAAAAACTATTGGGCTACGAATGCTATCAGTGCATTACAAGAAAATAAAATTGCTGCTGGTACAGGAAATAATATGTTTGAACCAAAGCAGGTTGTAACACGTGAGCAATATGCGCAATTTTTATACAGTGCAATTAATGTAAAAGAGAAACCGGAAGAAAATAATGGTGGAACGACAACAGAGCCAGAGAAACCGGAAGAAAATAATGGTGGAACGACAACAGAACCAACAGATCAATTACCTCCTAATCTAAAGAAGGTAGAAATAGCAAAACAAACATATAAAGCAGGAGAAACAGTAAGGATAAGCGTAGAGGCAGAAGATGATGTTTCAGGTATAAGGGAAGGTTTTGTATCAATAAAAGGACCTACAGGGGAAGAGAGTACAGGTATAGCAATTTATAATAGAGAAAGTAACAAATGGATTACAGAAATCCCGTTAAGTTCGCATGCGAATCCTGGAGAATACAAGATAACTGCGATTACTCTGTCTGATAATGCTAGTCACACTAAAATTTACTGGAGTGGTCAAGACTTTAATGTTTTCTTCAATGTTACAAAAAATTAATATGAAAATTATATAATTAAGAAGAAATTTCAAAATTTACTACACTGTTTTTGAGTGAAATTTGGAAATGATAGCTATTTTATGCCTGACAATTTTGTAGTATCTCATAAATTTCTCGCTTTCTTAAATATAAGATAAGTAACCTATCAGGCCGAAGGATATTCATTATTTAATGTATTAGCTTCAACATAATAGGTTACTTTTTTTCTATATCTGTAAAAATAGAGATAAATGAATCTAGTAAGCAAATAAAAAGTGGTGAATTTGTATCATTTGAAATTTGTTTTTTGTTTTAATGTTTTTGATTTTAGCAAAAATAATGTTGTTTAATTTGAGAAGAAAATTTTAAAAACAAACTTCTTTATTTCAAGATCATAATTTTTTCTTTTACAAATACTGTAAACCTCTCCGAATCACCTTCCTCAATTAAATTCATCACTTCACGTTCGCCATCATGAAAAAAAATGATTTTCTTTCCTGTTAAAAATCCTTTTTCTACCTCTATCGAATCAATTTTTGTATAATTAAATACTTTAAACGTTTCACTCCCTAAATATTTTGTATAAAAACACATACGTTCATTTGTAGCGACCAATATCCCTTTTCTTTGACCACCCATACCAAATACTTGATATTGAAACATTCCATATAGGCTATTTTCAATAATCTCATTTTCATTAAGATGTGATTGTACCAATGTCATAGCCGTTTTTAAGCGTTTTTAAG
>NZ_JBFTMA010000649.1:0-4593 GCF_056396725.1 Bacillus sp. 05T31 | reverse complement strand
TTATTATATGTTTGCTTAACTCCAAGGTATAAATTGGGTAAAACAAAGAACAATTAAGTTCAAAAAAAGCATTCTTCCTAATCGAGAATGCTTTTTCTATTTTGTTGTGACTCTAGAAAGTTGATACCGCATCATATTCATTATTTGCAAGTACGGGCTGATTGGTAGTTTGTCCTAAATACTGATTTAAAACTAGAGGATTCAGTCGGAAGTGCAAGTCCGATTGGGATAGGTACTAATGCAGCTGATGATAAAAAACTTGTTCATATTTATTTCCATATCTGAAATCTTGGCATTTCTAATAGTAAAAATAAGAGTAGAACAAATTGAAATGAATAAGTGAGGGTAATTTTAAACTTTAACAAAACAACTATTTAGTAAAAAATAAATAGAGCACACAAATAAGTATGATCTTGGAAAAAATAGGTGATATAAGTGGAGTGTTTCATGAAATCCAAAAAATCGTAATCAGATTTTTATGAGTAAATTTTTAATATTGTATGCTTTACTTGTTTTTTAGGAGCCTGTCACTGAAGAGAATGTATAGATGAAATATCTAACAACATTTATTTCCCACCTTTACATTTTTAAAGAAGGAGTCTTCTATCGAAAAAAAGATAAACAATGGAACAAATGAAACTTGTATCATGTCTATATATTGAAACCATATTAAAAGTGAGGGCAGCTTTATGTTTATTCAAATAAGTTTGAGGTGTGGAAATGGAACAGAAGTTTATTGAAAAATGTAATCATGATGAGCTTGACTATGTTATAAAAGACTATTGGCAGGATGTATGGAATTATTCATTTATTATTACGAAAGATCCGCACTTATCAGATGACATCACRCAAGATGTATTTATWAAGGTTTTTAAACATTGGMATTCGTTTCGAAAGGAGTCATCTATTAAAACGTGGATATTAAAAATYACAAGAAATACGGCAATAAACTATTTGAAATCCTCTTATTTTAAAAGGATATCTTTAGTGGGRTTTTTTAGTGACGATAAGCAATCTCCATCGGCAGAACAAGAATTTTTTAAKCAAGAGGAAATGAATGATGTRTGGGATGTTGTATTAAAACTACCTAAAAAACACCGCGAAATACTAATATTGGACGCGAAATATGAATTGTCTTATGAAGAAATGGCTGAAACATTAGATGTATCAATTGGAACAGTCAAATCTAGATTAAGCCGAGCGAGAAGTAAGGTTTCAAAACTAATAGGGGAGGGTAGAAGTGATGAACAGTAAAAAAAATCCTGACTGGTATAGCAAATTAAAAAACGGACCAATGGAGCGTCGTAAAGATGAAGAAGAATTTATTAATAAAATAAAGCAATCGGTATACCAAAATAGTGAAGTAGATTCTGTAACATAYAAGAGACCATTTCGTAAAAAAGCATTGCCTRTTGTAGTTGTTTTGGTTTGTACAATGTTATTTTTTATTGTTCAACAACCTKGGCTTGATGATAATAAATCACCGGTACAAAGTAGTACTCAAATTAAGCCKAAAACAAAAGATGAATCTGCTCAAGATCCMTCAYTRAAACAATTTATRAATGACTTATATCGAAGTACAAATTCWAAAAATGAAAATGATTTGTATGGAGCATTAAATGATGACGTTATATTTAAAGGGAGAACGTATTCGAAGGATGAATTGAAGGTTGATGAGGATATTTTTCATGAGTTGCAAGTCGCTCTTACAATGGGGGGAGAATTTRCAAATGATACAAAGMAAGYATAYAAAGTACCAAGTGGAWTGACAGAAAGTAACCAAYCAAAGCRAGMKCATTWTATATATGYAACTGTTACTGGAAATAAAACGAAAATTTTAGCTGAACCAAAGCGAGAATCACAAGTTTTATATGAAGTATCTAATGAAATGGTAAAAGCTTGGATTCCAGAAAAAGTGCAAAAGGATGGATATATAAAAATATCGACAATTAACGGTAATACTGGATATGTACAAAAAGAGTATGTTTTAACTGATATTAAGTATTCATGACTCTAAAATTTCTGATGTAACGAGAGCAGCGATATTTTTTTCTGAATTACTACCAGGAATAACGACGGAAATGGCRATTTGTGGATCTTCGGTAGGAGCATATGMAATGAAWAGAGAMTGATTTATCATTCTTTCTTGCTCATTCGGARAACCTGTAMTACCCGTTTTACCTGCGACATGAAAGGGTAAGTTTTTAATCTCCTCTATATTTTGACTCATTCCGCCTTGCACGACACTCCAAAACTTCATAGGATAACGATTTGAACTTTCTAAAATTGGTTTAAACTTTTTTGTTTCCTTACCGTCCTGACYAATAATWGCACTTACRATTTGRGKTTTATATYTATCACCTTTACTYGCCAAAGTTGCTGCATATTGAGCGAGTTGAAGAGGAGTGTGCACTTCATTTCCTCCCCAAGAGGCATTTAATAAAGCAGAGATTCCATTTTCAAACTTACTAGAAGGATGAAATTCATATTGTCCGTCTTCTTCAAAGGGTAAATCAATACCCGTTTTAGARCGTAGRCCGAATTGCWTTAAATAATCTGTCCATATATGTGCCACTTTTTCTATATTCCCATTATTTTGGTTGAATAAGGGSAGAGCTACTTTTGCTGTCATAAATGTRTTAGATGAATTAATGATAGCCTGSCTSGGTGTAATTTCACCTGTTGGTGTTCCAGGTGCATTAGTAATGTTATTTTGATTATCATACTGAAAAGTACCTTTATCTAAATAAGTATCTTCAGGTTGAAAAAGCTTTTCGTTTAATCCAATTAAAATAGTAAGTGGCTTTATAGTAGAGGCCATATTTACATAAGATTCACCATACTTTAATTTTTGAATTGCTTTATTTTGCGAAAGTGATTTGATGTTTTCTTTTTTAGATGATACTTGTTCATATAATGYATTTGGATYAAAYACTGCYGAGTTGRCCATAGTTAAAATTGCGCCAGTTTTYACATCGGTTACYACARCATAACCAGCWTTARCATCAGGTGTTTTCTTAATTTGAGCTCTTAATGCTTCCTCTGTTTTTTGCTGCAATTTAGAG
Source organism: Bacillus sp. 05T31 (assembly GCF_056396725.1). Lineage (NCBI taxonomy): Bacteria > Bacillati > Bacillota > Bacilli > Caryophanales > Bacillaceae > Bacillus > Bacillus sp. 05T31. Next base: position 1,528 of record NZ_JBFTMA010000649.1, on the reverse strand, counting down.
TCTAAAGCTAGCCGGACATCTTTTCCTTTTTGTACTTTTTGAATGTTCCATAAGAACTTTTTATTATTCATTTTAAAAATCAGAGTTTTTCCGGGTTTTCCTTTTAAWTCATTTTCATATTGAAGCTCAATCCCACTTTTTCCAACAGGTCCATACTTAGAATTAAGGTCATTTTCTACATACCCAATTACTTGTGAAGCAATTTCGTTCTTTGGATAATATCGAATGAATTCGTCTTTGATCACTACATTTTTAGGTTTATTCTTGTTTATGAATGAAATTTCATTTTCATTTATATCAGAGTATAAGGATATTTCATTCATAGTCTGCTTATTACAGGATTGTTGTAATTGAGATTTTATGTCCTCTGTAGAAATGTCATGTTGAAACTCGTTTGAAAATTGATTGAAAAAAGCTAATGTGTTTGATGTATCTTTATTCGATAGTTTTTCATCATTAGAAGTGCAATATAGAGACTTAACTTTCTTATTTGTAGCTAGTATTACACCATTTTGATCAAGAATTTCTCCTCTTTCAGCTGAAGAAGTTGCGATAGTAATTGAAATGAAGTTGATTTTTAATAAAATTAGTAAAATCACATTTACAATAGAAAGAACCGCAAAAAATCTCCATCTTTTCGTATGTAACATATAACCCTCCCTTATGTAGCCTATTCCATCTTATAGTTAATTATTTTTTTTGTAAATGTGGAACAACTTTATTACTTAGGTTGTCTATTAAGTATTACAGCATGAAGAAAGGAACAATCAGTATGAAAAAAAGTACATGTTAATAGTAAGTCTATGTGTAAGTTTAATATGAGTCATTATACAGTTTAGCATTTCTAATGCAGGCGACAAAAAAATAGAGAAAAAACAGGAAGGGAGATTTATCAATTACACGGCTAAACCAAAAGGAATGGATGCTTACAAGGATTTAACAAAAAAGATAAGACACTATTATAACTGAATAGTGGTTTCTAATATATAGGGAACGCTTTTAGTATATTTATTTACTAAGTATTAGTGAGGATTTCCTGAAGAATTATATGGAGGATTTATGAAAGAACAAAAAGTAAAGAAACAGAAGACATRTATATCTATTCGATTGAATATAATGTTCCTTTGCATATTTGTACTATTCTCAGCTATTATTATGCAGCTAGGAAAAGTACAAATCGTTGAGGGAGAGGCTTATAAGAACCAAGTGGAAAACAGTCAAAATGAAACAACTAGTATACCAGTTCCACGTGGACAGATTCTAGATCGAGAAGGGAAAACGGTCGTTAATAATAAATCTCTTCGCACAATTACGTATACAAGGGTGAAGGGGATTACGAGTGAAGATATTTTAAAAACAGCAAAAGACTTGGCGAAGGTACTTGAAATGCCTGAGCAAGATATAAATAAATTAACCGATATCGATAAAAAAGATTTTTGGATGCAATTGAATACGAAACGTGCGGAATCAAAGATTACTAAAAAAGACATAGGAAAGTTTAAAGAAAAGGGAATAGAGGGAAAAGAAC
>NZ_JBFTMA010000648.1:0-2592 GCF_056396725.1 Bacillus sp. 05T31 | reverse complement strand
GCTTAAATGAGCGTGTTCGATTGATTAAGGGAGAAATACAGATATTGAGTGAAAAGATGAAGGGTACGAAAGTTTATATTCAAGTACCTATAAATAAAGAAGGAGATAGCCATGAAGCATAACGTATTAATTGTAGATGATCATTTCGTTGTAAGAGAAGGTCTGAAATTAATAATAGAAACGAGTGATTCATTTCAAATTATAGGTGAGGCTGCAAACGGAGAAGAAGCCCTTTCTTTCATAGAAAAAAAGAAACCTGATGTCATTTTAATGGATTTGAATATGCCTAAAATGAGTGGTTTAGAAACAATTGAGGCTTTAAAGAAAAAACAAAATCATACGCCGATTATTATATTAACTACTTATAACGAAGATGAATTAATGTTAAAGGGAATTGAGTTAGGAGCAAAAGGATATTTGCTAAAAGATACGGATCGTGAAAATTTGTTCCGAACATTGGAAGCAGCTATTCGAGGTGAGATTTTACTACAACCAAATATTATGGAAAAGATAGTGAAKTATAARAGRAAAGAARTACATGCTGATAAGGTTGMAGRRAAYAACTTAACRGWWAAAGAATTGTTTGTGYTGAAAGCTATTGCGCGCGGATATAAGAATAAAGAAATTGCATTYGATATGGGRATAGCTGAGCGAACGGTAAAAGCGTATTTAACAAATATATACAATAAATTAGGTGTTAATTCACGGTCAGAAGCAGTAGCTGTATCTATTGAAAGGAAGYTAATTCATTTTTAAAACATTATATATGCCCAATCGTACATTATAGGYTTGCCCTTTTGTACGATTTTTTTATTTCTTTCTCATGYTATGCTTCAGAAAGTATGARAGATTTAAGAACAATCTAATTGCATTACAATTATAGACGTTTCTAATGTAGGAAAGGAAGAAGAATAATTAAATGGAAACTTTGCTTTTAATTCCTGTATTAATTTTCTTTATTTGGCTGCAAAGCAAACAAAGAAAATTAAACTGGATAGATATTATAACTTTTCTCATGATGATAGGGATTATTACTTATACGGCGCCGCAACMAATGACTAGGGATTTACAAGCAGAGTTACTGGCAGTTACGCTTATTTCTTTCGCTATTGGTGTTTGGCAAGGTGGGGGAATAACAGTCTGTTATGAGGATGAAATTTTATATATTACAAATGGAAAACAGTATTCCATTTCATGGATTCTCTTAATAATTGGCAACATAATTATTATTAATATATTTGAAGGTGGATTTACATTTAATGGACCGTGGTTTCTTTTGTGTAGTGTTGTCATTACATCTGGGGTGAAAAACGGTATTCTATGTGTTCTGTACAAATTAACAGTGCGAAATTGAATGGAAAACCAAAGCTATTTTCTTTTACCCCAACATAAAACGTATTGCTGTAAGTTCATTAAAAGACCGTAGTTGATAAAAAATGAGATGGAAGTATTGGAAGAATGGGGGAGTTAACGTAGATGTTTCTACCTATTACTACATTTGATAGGTTTAGTTGGCTGGGGAATGTTGCTTTCTCTTCAGAAAAGACTAGTAGGAATCGAGCGCTATCGAGGGCWGAAGAAAGMRATGTTAATTTGTGTRAWAAKAAMTGTAKAGRTTCAGTTAATAATATKCATCAAAAAATAACGATAGATTCTGTGGAATATGGTGATAATTGTGTATTGGGCCGTGCAGAACCTCATTCAACAATTGTCATAACGAGTGGAGATATGTATGTTGGAAGCGGACSRGTTAATAAGTATGGAGAATTTAAAATATATACAAATGATTATCTGGAAGAGTATTYGGTAATAGAGATTCAGTTGATAATGGGCGGTTTCTATCAAGGAAGTATAACGGTAAAGTTAAAAAGTTAAGGTATGATGATTTCCTTTTTATTTAGTAAATAAAAAGGAAGCAACCGTAGTCGCTTCCTACATCTATTAAGCCGAAGCTTTCTTCATTCTCTCAAGTAAACTAGATAAAATATGTGTACGATAAGATTCTAGTTTTTTACCTTCGTAAGTACGAATCCCTAATTTTTTAAGTTCTTTTACATACCAACCTTTGCTTCCGAAATACATGTGATCGCTCCCCTTCAACTTTGTTTATTTGTCCTGATTGTACTTGGAGGTACGGGTAATATAATGAAGGAAATGAATTTCGCGCGAAAATGGTTAACTTTGTTGCAAAAGACATATATACTAAGGGTAGTATATAACGAGGTGGGCAAGACGTGATTATAGAGAAGCACGAAATTCAAATTGACCAAATTACGAGCGGTAAAGTGAATATCTTTACTTTCTATAGAAATAGAAAGCAAGTTGATGATCATTTTTTACGATTGCAAGAACCATCGCTTACAGCAAACTACTTCTTCCATTTTCATTTTGATGCAGAGAGCCTTCATCTTCTGCAGGAAGAGTTTCCGGGCGTATATCCGTACGACCGTAGTGACACGATTCACGACTGGACGGAAAAGATGAAAGCGGAATTGCAACATCAGATCCAAACAGGTAAATGGAATAAGCGCATACGTATCGGTAATCGCATTCTAGATGTGGTGTTTACGTGGTGTGACGAAGATATAGTAG
>NZ_JBFTMA010000647.1:0-4281 GCF_056396725.1 Bacillus sp. 05T31 | reverse complement strand
GTCCAAGGAATTGGAAAGTACATTTGAACAAGAAAGACGATTAGAACGTACAAAAAATGAACTTATAACTAATGTATCTCATGACTTACGCACACCGTTARCATCTATTATTGGCTATATAGATTTATTAAAAAGAGGGCAATACAACAGTAAAACACAATTACAGGAATACCTTGAAACCACTTATTCAAAGTCACAGAGACTGAAATATTTAATTGATGAGCTGTTTGAATATACTCGTTTATCAGGCATAGATGCTAAGTTAAATCTTAATGAAGTTGATTTATCAGGTTTGTTGGAGCAAATAGTTGGAGAATACATTCCTATATTTGAAAAGGAAAGCTTAATCGTTCAAAAATCAATCACACAAGAAACAATACCTATCTTCATAGATGCAGAAAAAATGGTACGTGTATATGAAAATCTCTTTATGAATGCGATAAAGTACAGCATAAAACCATCTGAATTATCCGTATGTCTTGAATTAATGGATAACAAAGCAATTTTGAAAGTGTCAAATAAAGTCGAGAGGCCGCCTGTTAGCGATTCAAATAAATTGTTTGAAAGATTTTTCAGGGGGGACAAGGCAAGAAAAGATGACCAGGGAAATGGTCTGGGGCTTGCTATCTCAAAAAGAATTGTTGAACTTCATCATGGTAATATACATGCAGAATATAAAGATGGTTGGATGTCCTTTATTGTTGAACATCCAATCAAATAGACTGGCTTATGGAATTACAGGTTCCATAAGCTTTTTTTTTATAAAACTTAAGAATTCTTAAGGATTTTACAGGGTGTTTCCTAATTTTCATAGTTTATCATGGATGTATTCAAAGTGATGAGGTGAGTGAAGAAGATAGAAGGAAAGATTTCATTGTAGCTTAAGGGTGGATGCAACATGACTATTTTGTTAGTAGTAAACAAACATAGTAGCTTATTGTAATGAAATAAAAAAACGTAGGAGGATATATATGATAAAACCAGTTGTAAATGTAAAAAATATTCAAAAATTGTACGGTAAAAAAGGTGAGAATCAATCACACGCATTAAAAGGTGTATCATTCTCAATTCAAGAGGGGGAGTTTGTCGGTGTTATGGGGCCATCTGGTTCTGGTAAAACAACATTATTAAATGTAATTTCAACGTTAGATAAAGCGACAGGCGGCGTTGTTGAAATTGCAGGAACGGATATTACGAAAATGAAGCAAGGTGAACTTTCTGATTTCCGTTCACAAAAGTTAGGGTTCATTTTCCAAGACTTTAATTTATTAGAGAACTTATCTATTTATGAGAACATTGCACTTCCACTTTCACTTCAAGGTGTTTCATCACGTAATATTGGGCCGAGAGTAGAAAAGGTAGCTGATATGTTAGGAATTTCAGCAATACTTCAAAAGTATCCATCTGAAGTATCTGGTGGACAAAAGCAACGTTCCGCAGCAGCACGTGCGTTAGTTCATGAACCTGCAATTATTTTAGGAGACGAGCCGACTGGAGCTCTAGATTCTAAAAATGCAACGAGTTTACTTAATGCCATGACAACCTTAAATAAAGAGCAAGGTGTATCCATTATGATGGTTACGCATGATCCTTACAGCGCAAGTTACTGTCAGCGTATTTTATTCATTCAAGATGGTGAGTTATATAAAGAAATTCATCGCGGTGGTACCCGTGAAGAATTCTATAAAATCTAACTCTTCTATTAGGGATATTGTGTCTGTCTTTAAAATTGGTTCCTTTTTGTTAGCGGTTATCACATTTTTCTATATTTTATATGCAAACTCTTTCTTATCAGCTCTTCGTCAAAAAGAATTTGGTATGTATATGATGTTAGGAGCAAAAAAGCATAAAGTTACCTTACTTATGTTTATCGAAACAATCATATTAGGTGCCACATCTCTTTTGATTGGAATTACAATTGGTGTAGGACTTGCAGAAGGTATCGGTCAGCTATTAATGAAACAACTCGAGTTTGCTGGCGAAGGTTATAAAGCATTTTATTTGCCATCTATAGCTATTACTTGTGTCTTCTTCTTTGCACTATTTGTTTTATCGGCAATTATGAATAGTATTAAATTATCTCGTATTTCTGTACTGCAACTTGTACATGCAGATGAACAAACAGAACGTGTTGCCATAAAAGGAAAAATGACAGTTGTAATTGCATTCCTTGGTATTCTTTTATTAGGTATTGGTTATGCATCACTGATTTATATGTCATATGCAAATTCGCTAATTGTTTTGGGATTAATGGCCGTTGGATTAATCTCATCAACCGTTGGTACTTACCTTATATTTGGATCACTTCTCCCAGTTATGATTAACAAGCTAAAGAGTAATAAAAAACGTAGTGAAAAAGGCCTCAATGCTTTTACTTTTGCACAATTAAATTTCCGCATTAATGGTCTAACAAATGTGCTTGCAACAGTAGCAATCTTAGTGGCTCTTGGTGCTGGTGGAATTGCTTGTGGTATGGCATTTAAAAACAACATCGTAAACATGACAGATCAAATACAAATTTACGATTCAGTCATTCATAATCCAACAGCRGAAGAAAAGACAATTTTGGGTGGTATCTTATTTCAAGAAAAACTAGAATATCATTACAAAGTGGATGATAAGTATGTTTATTATCTTAAAGAAAATGTAGAGAAAAATCGCCCTTTCATACGAGGTATGAAAATAGAGAAAGTTTCAGAGGAATTACCCATTGGTGCATTTTCAATAAAACGGGCTAAAGGAGAGACATATACAAAACAATGGATCCAGGCTTTCAGAACGATCCAGCCAAATTATTTATATCCTGATTATGAAATGAAAATTGTAAATCAAAACATATACGATGGGTTGAAGGGTAAAGAAAGTACTGTGTTTATGGGAAAAACAGATGATTTTGGATCATACATAAAAGAATGGAAAAAACTTGATGAATTACAGATAGCAAAATATAAAAATGTGAAAGCGGAAGAATTGGATAGTAAGTATCAAACATATATTATGAGTCGTGATTTTGCCAGCGGACTAATGTTTATGGGTTTTTTCGTTGGAGTTRCATTTTTAGCAATGATGGCAAGTTGCTTAATGTTTAAAGTTCTGTCGGGAGCATCAAAAGATGTATCACGTTATCAAATGCTTCGTAAAATTGGTGTCCGCCGAGAATTATTAACAAAATCAATTTATAAAGAGTTATTCTTCATATTCTTATTCCCCGCAATTGTGGGGATTACTCATATATTAGTTGGTATGAACATGTTTAGCCCTCTTGTAATCGATCCGTACTTTCGTATTTGGTTACCACTTGTTATTTTTGTAGTAATTTACTCGATTTATTACTTGATTACAGTTCAATTATATAAAGGAATTGTACTTCCAAAAAAAGATTAATGTAATGATGTTATTTATACGAAGTATCAACATAATCAGACCCCGTTTTATTGATTATCCTGAATGGGTACAAGAAATTTAGAAATAATAGATGGACTAGCACTACGGTCCATCTATTATTTATTTTAGATTTTAAATTAAAAATTTATCTTTTATCTAAGAAGGGGCACTGTTTCTGCAGTACCAGAGGAAGCAACTGCTTATTTTTATCGAAAAGCTCTAATGAATATGGTGTTATTTTCCACGTGGGACAAACCTGAGGGAGCTGCACAAGGGATTCGTTGGGTAGAAGCTTTTCGTCACGCGTTGATTCCTTTTACAAAAGGTGTCTATGTTAACACACCTGATCTCTCAATGAAAGATTGGTCAGATTTATATTATGGTGAAAACTTCAAACGATTGACTCAAGTGAAGGCTAAATACGACCCAGAAGATATTTTCAATTTTCCACAAAGCATTCCACCTGTTTATAAAAAATAGAAATCTTTTGTCGGCCTTAAATTTTGCAATTTATAAAGAATGATAGATAATCCTTTTTGGAAAGAACAATTAAAAGAGAGAGATAACATTGATTATCGACTATATCCAAAGTTAAATCACTTCTTTACAGAAGGAGATGGAGAATTAAGTCAATCGGATGAATATTATAGTCCTGCTAATATCTCTGAGTACGTTATAAATGATATTGCTACGTGGGTGCAAGGAAGATCAAACTGAAATTAGCAACTATATTTTTAAATGGCTATTTTCAGTTTTTAAGATAGAAATATATATAATTATATTATGATGTAAATAACTATAACGAACGGAGTAAAGTTTCTTATTCAAATACTTTAGATTCTCATATCTGGGGAAATCATTCATGCTAGCGTCTTAATATTTGGAAGTATATACAAA
>NZ_JBFTMA010000646.1:0-5257 GCF_056396725.1 Bacillus sp. 05T31 | reverse complement strand
GTATATTTACAACCGCAGTCGTTTCATCATTTTTTTTATAAACACGTGGAATTCTTCTATCCAACATGCATGTAACTTCATAATTAATTGTACCTAACATATCTGCTATTTCTTCCACCGCAATCTCTTCTTCACCTTGTTTGCCGTAGAATACAACTTCGTCTCCTACTTGTACTGGCATTGCATTTGTAACATCTAGCATAAGCTGATCCATACAAACACGGCCAATTACAGGTACTCGTACTCCGTTTATTAGTGCATGCCCTTTATTAGATAGCTGACGATTATAACCATCAGCATAACCAATCGGTACAGTTGCAATCCATTCTTCGCCCGTTGTTACATAAGTATTCCCATAGCTAACACCACGATTTTTCTTCGCATGTTTAACATGAGCTACTTTTGATTTTAAAGACAACGCTGGCTGTAAGGAAGCAACTGTATGATCCACTTCTCTTGAAGGATACATACCGTAAATTCCAATACCGACACGAACCATATTTTGAAATGTGTTACTAAGTTCCATTGATCCTGCACTGTTTGAACTATGAATATATGGAAAATGAATTCCTAATTCTTCCGCTTTATTTACAGCTTTCTCAAACAAACTTGTTTGCATATTTGTATAAGTTTTATCTATTTCATCGGCGGTAGAGTAATGTGTAAACATCCCTACTACTTCTACATATCGCATACGTTTTAACTCTTCAAAAAACGGTTTAACTTCTTCTTCCTGTAAACCAATACGGCTCATTCCTGTATCAATTTTCACATGAATTCGCACTTTCTTTTGAAGATGGTTTGCAACTTCATCTATACCTTGTAAATCTTCTACTCTATAAACAGTCATCATAACGTCATATTGAATTACATCTTCTACAGCTGCTACTGGTGTATATCCTAAAATTAAAATAGGTACAGTGATTCCAGCTTCTCTTAATTCAATTGCTTCATCTACAAATGCAACTGCAAGTTGGTTTATTCCTGCTTCAATAGCCGATTTGGCAACTTCAACTGCCCCATGACCATACCCATTCGCTTTTACAGCAGCCATCATCGCAATATTTTCATCGTTTACATGTTTTTTAAATTCTTTTACATTATGTTTTACAGCATTTAAGTCAACTTCAACAATTGTATCTCTTCCATATTTCAAGCTCATTGGTCTAACTCCTAACTCAATAATTACATTCAATTCTATTTCACGTTTCATATGACCTTTTACAATATAATACTTTTCACTATGCTAGTCAAACTACTAGAATTTTCGGAATTTTGAGTATGATATAATACCCTTAAGAAATTATTATATATGGAGATGAGGAGAATTACAATGTTTGTACAATCTGCATTGCATCAACTTAAAATTGCTGTTGATACTTCTAGTCAAATACTTAAACAGTATACTGAAAGTGATTTAAAAATGAAATCAATTGAATCAAAGCGTTCATTATTTGAAATGTGCGCACATCTTTCACTTATTTGTCATGCTGATTTACTCATATTAAATGGTATTACGGAAAAAGAGTTACATACCTTTTATATAGAACATACACCAGAAACAATTGTTCAAATGCAACAAACAATAATTGAAGGATACAATCTTCTCTCTAAGATATCTCTTTAAATAATCTTAAATTCATTTAAAGCAAAAGCAATACCACCTTCGCTCGCCTTCTTTGTAACAAAATCAGCTCTTGCTTTTAACTCTTCTCCGCCATTCCCCATTGCAATCCCTAACCCTACATACTGTAACATTTCGATATCATTCCCACCGTCACCAAAAGCAATTGCTTCTGATTTACAAATGTTCAGATGTTCCAATACCTTTCGAATTGCAGTTAGTTTCGATACTTTATTATCTTCCAACACATTCATAACGTAACCATGAAAACGTTCAAACGTAAGTGCTGGATATCTTTCAAAGAATTTTTGAGCTTCTGTTTCATCAGCATACAGACATACACAATAAATCTCTTCTGATAAGTTTCTAACTTTGTCAGGATAACGCTCTAAATTTAACGTTTCATTTAATGCTCGTATTACACGCTCATCTTTTGACGCAATACCATTCATTACAAATTCTTCTGTAAAATAAGAAACACTATGACCATGTATTTCAGCRAAAYTTGAAATATCATGAAYAATTYCWCTTGAAAGTACCGATTTATGTATAACTTCATCAGCACATTTTATATGTGCACCATTTGCAGAAATAAACGTATTTATGCCCAGCTCTTTAAATTGTGAGCATAAACTATATGGTCTCCCTGTTGTAACAACTACGTGAATTCCTTTATCTATTAACCTTTGTATCGCTTCTTTTGTGCTTTCATGCATACTTCTATCAATCTCGCTTAAAAGAGTACCGTCAACATCAAAAAATACAACTTTGTACATATCCTCTTATATTCCCTCTAAATGATTTGTATCATTTATAAAATGAATAGTTTTCTGTTTATCCGTAAGTTCAATCAAACTAATTCCCGTATCTCCCATTTTAAAATAATAGTCCATGCTAATTGGCATTTGAAAAAACGCTCGTAAAATACTATTTATTACACCACCGTGTGCAACAATTGCAATTCGGTCATATGTATTCTCTGTCACGATTTTAGAAAAGATTCCTTCTATTCTCATTCTAAATTCAATGAATGATTCCCCTGTACATTTAAAATATCAGCTTCTGATTCACCGTGGCGTATTAATATTATTTGCATATTTCCCCTACTTCCTCATTTAATATTCACAAAATTCCATTATATCACATTCTTACCTTTATATAAAAAAAAGGAACGGTTTCCCGTTCCTCACCCATTCACTTTCTCCGCATTGTTCCAATAATACTTACTAAACGCTTCCGTTAATACATCAATTGTGTTATATAATTCATCTAAYGTATTATCAACACCACCAACTTCAATTAACATCGCATTTTTAGATAAATCTTGRTTATAAACRCCATTTCCATCTTTTTTATACTTCGGAAAAATCCCTCTACTTAATCCGTAATAGTTTTCATCTAAATAACTATTGATTGCTCTTGCAATTTTTTCATTTTCAGCACGCCCTTCGTTTTCCATCCCAATTATAAAATATAATCTTGCATACGATTTCCCGTTAATTACTTTTGTTGTTACCTTCTTCCGCTGATCATCACGGTGTATATCAATCGGAAACGCAATTTTATTATTTTGTGCTAATGTTTCTTTTACATATTCATGAGACGCTTTATATGATTGCGGCCATTTCCATTTTTTACTCGCTAATAAATCCCCCATATTCGTTTTATCATGAACTACCGGAATTCCTTGTCCTTCAAGTTGTTCTTTCATACGTTTCCCTAGTAAGGACACATTTACATCTGGACTTGATGGATCGGTAGCCCCTGGTAATAACGGAAAGAAAGATTCCCAGCTATGTGTATGATAAATATATACTGCACTTTCACCTTTTTTCGCTCCGTTCTTTTTCTGAACCGGATTATTCTTTTCAGCTTCTGTAACTTTATCTTTTGCTACTTCTCGCTCTTTCGTTACTTCTTCAATCGGTACACTAGATTCATTTGGGATATTCGTAAAGTTTGTCCCTTCCCCAGCTACGATAATGTTAGAGTAATACTTTGACATACCAGGCACTTCTTTACCGACAAACGTTCTTAAATCTTTAATTTTCAAATCCGTCGCAATCGAGAACATTAAATTTCCAAATGACTCCCTTTTATTCTTCTTAAAATAATCAAATCCGTAATAGCGATTCTCACTTTCTATCATTTGAACAAAACCTTGCATCGATACTTTTCCAAACCATTGATTCGCGTAATTCGATTTCATTGTATGTAAAAGTGACGTCAAAATCGACGCAATAATAATTACTATTAGTGCATATAAAAAGAGTAACGAAACTAGTTTTTTCCCATGTATATGAGTTGCATACTTTTTCACTGTATCACCTTCTTTATACATGGATATGTACAAGCCTTTCGTAATATACGCACAAAAAAGAGAAATGGCATCCCATTTCTCTTCCTCACTCGTATAGTTATTTTTCTGTATCTGACGAAGGTAATTTCTTCGCTTGTTTCTCTTTGAAAATTTCCCCAATCGCACCAAGAGTACCAAGTGTTTCAATTGCATTAGACGGAATAAAGACTTTATTCGCTGGGCCTTTTGCAACCTCAATCAATGATTCAAATGATTTATAAGCAAGAACGCGTTCATCTAAATCTGCTGCTCGTAGTAATTCAATTCGACTTTGTTCTGCTTTTGCGATTTCCACAATCGCTCTTGCTTCCCCTTGCGCTTCTAATTCTTTTGCTTCTTTTATACCTTCAGCCTCGCGGATACGAGCTTCTTTATCCCCTTCGGCCATTAAAATCTTACTTTGTTTTTCCCCCTCAGCACGAAGGACTTTATCTTGTTTCGCAGCTTCTGCTTCTAAAATAATCGCACGTTTATTACGCTCTGCTTTCATTTGTTTTTCCATCGATACTTGCACATCTTTCGGCGGGTTAATATCAACTATTTCGACACGCTCAATACGAACGCCCCATTTTTCCGTCGCTTCGTCAAGCGCTAAACGGATTTCCATTGAAATTTTTTCACGACCTGATAATGTTTCATCAAGTTCCATGTTACCAATAATTTGACGCATCGTTGCAGATGTAATATTACGAACACCATATTCATAGTTTGAAATACCATATGTCGCAAGTTCTGGCTCAACAATTTGATAGAAAATAATTGTATCAATTTCTACTTGCACATTATCTTTCGTAATTACCTTTTGCGGTGGTACATTCGTTTGTTGAATACGTAGATCGTGATATACACGTACGCGGTCTACAATTGGAATTAAAATATTTAATCCTGGGTGCATAATACGTTGGAATTTACCAAATCTCTCAACAACCCCAACCTTTTGCTGTGGAATAATTTTAATTGTTAACGCAATAAATACAACGACAATTAAAGCAAAAATAATCGTTAATGTTAATGCTACCATATTTATTCACTCTCCTTTTTCACTTGTAACACAGTACTATGCCTCTTTATAACAACGACTTTTTCTCCGGCATCAATAGAAACATCTGAAATAGCTGTCCAAGTATCTCCATCCACTTTCACAATACCGTTCACTTCACTTGTAATCGCTTGCATGACAATCCCTTTTTTACCAACAAGTTTATCTACTGTATCAGTAAAACCTCTTGCTTCTCGAAAGTTTTTTGAAATTCTTTTCGTAAAGAAGGTCAATG
>NZ_JBFTMA010000645.1:0-2594 GCF_056396725.1 Bacillus sp. 05T31 | reverse complement strand
ATCTACTAATGAACAGCAATCTAAAAATAGAAGATCTCCTAAAATATAGAGTTGATAAAGTAGTTTTTAGAAAAGTATTAGATAAAAAATCCGACAATAAAAAAGAAAAAAAGGATTCTTTTCAATTAGTAAGAAAGATTGTCTATAGAAGTTCATAAAATGTAATATATCCAATTTCCATCCATTGAAGGGGGAGGTTAATTCTTAATGAATGAAGTGAAAAATTTCTTTCGAAGCAGAGGGTTTCAACGGTTTCTCGTTTTAATAATATTAGTGCTTGTATTATATGGATTAAAAAGTATGATTAATTTAATATTAATTACGTTTATTCTCACGTTTTTGATGGATCGATTTCAAAAGTTTATTTCAAAAAAATTGAAAGTAAATAGGAAAGTGGTTATTGCTGGTTTATATATTGTGTTAGTGACGTTTATTGTAACTACACTATATAAATATTTGCCTGTACTAACGATACAAATTTCACAATTAATTTATCAATTTAAATTGTTTTTTCAAAACCCACCTGATAACGAGATAATTAAATATGCACTTTCGACAATTAATGGAATGGAAGTATCGAAATATATCGAACAAGGTGTAGATGTCATTTATCAATCGATAGCAAACATAGGAAAAGTCAGTTTACAAATACTACTTTCTCTTATTTTAAGCTTATTTTTCTTATTAGAAAAAGAACGCATTATAGCATTTACTTCGAAATTTAAAGATAGTAAGCTGAAAATTTTTTATGAGGAGATTGCATATTTCGGTGAAAGGTTTGCAAGATCGTTCGGAAAAGTGATTGAAGCACAGTTTTTAATTGCGGTTGTAAATTGTGTGCTCACTGTAATTGCACTTGTCATTTTAGGATTTCCACAGCTTCTTGTATTGGCTGTCATGGTCTTTCTACTCGGTTTGATTCCAGTTGCTGGTGTTATCATTTCATTGTTTCCACTTTGTATCATTGCCTATAACGTCGGCGGGGTTGTGTATGTTGTTTACATACTAGTGTTCATTACAGTAATCCACGCTCTTGAAAGTTATTTATTAAATCCAAAATTTATGTCTGCAAAAACGAATTTACCTGTTTTTTATACATTTATGATTCTTATCTTTTCAGAGCATTTCCTCGGAATATGGGGGCTTATTATTGGGATTCCAATCTTTATCTTTTTATTAGATGTACTTGATGTAAATAATGATGAACCSATTAAAGATAATAAGTGATAGAAAATGACCGATGTTTTCTCTTGATGAAAACATCGGTCATTTATTATTTTTTCTTTGGAGGAGGTAGTTTAATGAAGGTATTTGCAATTAAAGCTATAATAACAGCAGCAAAAATAAAGACTGCGATTACACTAACTCCCATACCTGCCCATCCTCCTGTAAGGAAGATACTTATCGGTATTGCTAACAAGCTTAAAATAATTAGAATCAATCCGAGATTCTTATCATATTTTTTAGTTGGAAATAGCGTTCTGATGATTAAGAAGAGGAAAAGTATTAAGGATGCTACAGCTAGCAAGAGGATTGCAATCGTCAAAGAATTATTCATGAAATCACCCCTTTTTATAGATAATATTACCGTTTAAATTGAGGGGGAACTATAAAAATATAAAAAAGCAATCCAATATAAATCGGATTGCTTTTTTGATTGAAAAATATGATTAAAGAACAGGAGCCATTGTTTCTTTCAACACTTGAACAGAGTGATCGAATTTTAATTCTTCCTCTTCACTTAGTTCAACTTCTAAAATTTCACGAACACCGCCGCGGTTTAAAACAGCAGGTACGCCGATATAAACATCTTGTTGGCCGTATTGACCTTCAAGATATGCTGATACAGTTAATACGCTGTTCTCATTGCTTAAGATTGCTTTCGTAACACGTAAAAGTGACATGCCGATGCCGTAGTATGTAGCACCTTTTCGTTCAATAATGTGATAAGCTGCATCACGAACGTTTACGAAAATATCATCTAAATCTTTTTGGTTATATGTGTTGTCTTTTTCAAGAAGCGTTTGTAGTTTTTGAATACCAATTGATACGTGACTCCACACCGGAAGTTCTGTATCACCATGCTCTCCTATAATATAAGCGTGAATGTTATGAGGTCCAATATCGAAGTACTCACCTAACATATAGCGGAAACGAGCTGAGTCAAGAGTTGTACCAGAACCGATTACGCGTTCTTTCGGTAAACCAGATTCTTTCCAAGTTACGTAAGTTAAAATATCTACAGGGTTCGTTGCGATTAAGAAGATGCCATCAAAGCCGCTATCCATAATGCTACGAACAATTTGCTTGAAAATTTTAGCGTTTTTCTCAACTAAATCTAAGCGTGTTTCACCTGGCTTTTGTGGCAATCCAGCTGTAATCACAACAAGATCTGCGTCTTTACAATCTTCATAACTACCTTTCCAAACCTTTGTTGGAGCTGGTGCGAAAGGAACCGCATGGCTTAAGTCCATTGCTTCTCCTTCAGCTTTTGCTTCATTTACATCAACTAAAACAAATTCTTCAGCTACAGCTTGGTTAATCATACAGTAAGCATAACTACATCCAACTGCTCCTGTTCCTACTAATACAAC
>NZ_JBFTMA010000644.1:0-2606 GCF_056396725.1 Bacillus sp. 05T31 | reverse complement strand
TCCATAAAGATTTAACAGAACGTCTACCAGAAATTAATCCAGAGCTCGCAAATGAAGTGAAAGAAATTCTTGATTATCATAAGTCTATTCGTCATTTAAGAGGAGGAGAAGCAACAAAGCAAAAGTATCGAAAAGAAGATACAGAAAACCCTGTGCGCCAATAAATCTAAAATAGCAAACATTCCTTGCGAATTCGGTAATATTTTTCAGAAGAATTCTTTTTGCGAATATTACGTTTCTGTTAAATTTATGATAAAATCAGAAATTAGGTGTAAAAGAATTCGGGTGTAACCTGATTTTGAATATCGAGGAGGAAATGACAGGAATGTTTGCGCGAGATATCGGAATTGACCTAGGTACGGCTAATGTATTAATTCATGTTAAAGGTAAGGGTATTGTATTAAATGAGCCATCTGTTGTGGCAATTGATCGTAATAGTGGAAAAGTATTAGCAGTAGGTGAAGAAGCAAGAAGTATGGTGGGACGTACACCTGGTAATATTGTAGCAATTCGTCCGCTTAAAGATGGTGTAATCGCAGATTTCGAAATTACAGAAGCAATGTTAAAGTATTTCATTAACAAATTGGACGTGAAGAGCTTCTTTTCAAAACCTCGCATTTTAATTTGCTGTCCAACAAATATCACATCTGTAGAACAAAAAGCAATTCGTGAGGCTGCTGAACGTTCAGGTGGTAAAACAGTATTTTTAGAAGAAGAACCAAAAGTAGCCGCAGTTGGTGCTGGTATGGAAATCTTCCAGCCAAGCGGAAACATGGTTGTTGATATTGGTGGAGGTACAACAGATATTGCCGTACTTTCTATGGGTGATATTGTTACCTCTTCCTCTATCAAAATGGCTGGCGATAAGTTTGATATGGARATCTTAAACTACGTTAAACGTAAGTATAAGCTATTRATTGGAGAACGTACTTCAGAAAATATTAAAATTAAAGTTGGTACAGTATTCCCAGGTGCACGTAGTGAAGAGCTTGAAATTCGCGGA
The DNA here is from genome assembly GCF_056396725.1 of Bacillus sp. 05T31. Classification (NCBI taxonomy): domain Bacteria; kingdom Bacillati; phylum Bacillota; class Bacilli; order Caryophanales; family Bacillaceae; genus Bacillus; species Bacillus sp. 05T31. The sequence continues at coordinate 1,603 of NZ_JBFTMA010000644.1, read as the reverse complement.
CGTGACATGGTAACAGGTTTACCACGTACAATTACAGTATGCTCTGAAGAGATTACAGAAGCACTAAAAGAAGACGCAGCTATCATTGTACAAGCTGCAAAAGGCGTACTAGAGCGCACACCACCAGAACTATCTGCGGACATTATCGACCGCGGTGTTATTCTAACAGGCGGTGGAGCTTTATTACACGGTATCGACATGCTTCTAGCAGAAGAATTAAAGGTACCAGTATTAATCGCTGAAAACCCAATGCAATGTGTTGCTATTGGTACAGGTATTATGTTAGAGAATATCGATAAATTACCACGTCGTGCATTGAAATAAAGTGAGAAAGAGCTAAGGGAAAACCTTAGTTCTTTTTTTTGATTTTTTTAATTCTAATTTTTTACGAAAACGGAAGAAAAATAGAGGAAAATAAAGAAATAAGGTGATATATCCATATATACGGTTAAATTTAATGTTTTCTTATTTGAAAACGTATGTAATATAATGATTCGGAATACGACATTAAGGCAAAGAATGTTTAAATACATATTGCCTTTCCCTAATTTGGGCACACACTCTTTTCTACCTCCGTGTCAGTTGCTGAGAAGTGCAACTATTTTAATGGAATAGAGTGTGTGCATTTTTTTATAATAAGAAGCTAAACGGAGTAAAGTTTTACTTTATAATGACAAATAATAAACAAAATGGGATAATAACAATATGTCCAAGTGGTAAGACCAATATTACAAAAGGGGCGATTGTTACATGCTAAATATAGAACAAATTAAAGAAATCATTCCTCACCGTTATCCATTTTTACTTGTTGATAAAATATTAGAAGTGGATGAGGGGAAAAGAGCGGTTGGAATTAAAAATGTATCTGCAAACGAGGAGTTCTTTAATGGACACTTCCCAGATTATGCAGTTATGCCTGGTGTACTTATTGTAGAAGCATTAGCACAAGTTGGTGCAGTTGCTGTATTAAAGAAAGAAGAAAACCGCGGGAGACTTGCTTTCTTCGCAGGCATCGACAACTGCCGCTTCAAAAAACAAGTACGCCCAGGTGATCAACTTCGTTTAGAAGTAGAAATGACACGCGTACGTGGACCAATCGGAAAAGGAAAAGCAATCGCAACAGTGGATGGTGAAGTTGCGTGCGAAGCTGAAATTACATTTGCAATTGGTGATAAAAAAGAATAGAGAGTAATTAAAAAAATCCTTCTGTATATTACAGAAGGATTTTTTTAATTACCTATATTCTTTGTTCTAAATATGAAAATACAAAGTAATCAGAAAATTTATTGTAAATGAATGGAAGTTTGTATATAATAGCGATGTAAATATCTTGAAATTAAGATAAATGATAGTGCGACAAAAATAGAGATGTCGTTGTCACATTATAGAGGTTATGAGATAGGACAAAGGTTATTATGATTCGTTATGATGAACTGTAGAGGAAAGTAATGGGGAAATTTAACGGTAGAAGTTAATGAAAAATAGGCGTAGCATATCGAGCATAAAAGAGAAAAAGGGAAAAGGTCGCATTTTGAAAAAGGAGACTAGAACATGTTCGGAAGAAAGAAAAGAAAACCATTACGACAATTAATTACACATAAAG
>NZ_JBFTMA010000643.1:0-4148 GCF_056396725.1 Bacillus sp. 05T31 | reverse complement strand
CATTTAAATACTTCAAAGATCAACGTAAGAAAAAGGCAGATGAAGTAGCATGGAAACAATAAAAATTTCTGAACAAGARCTTATAAATGCGCTTTGYGTATATATCGCTGAAAAAMGACAAGTTGGTCCAGAAGAAGTTTCAGTTGAACTAATGTATGATGATGACTACGGTTTCTCTGCAGAAGTAGAGGTAAATGGTCGCCAGCAAATTTTAATTCAAGCAAACTTAATCGAAGCACTACGCTTACTACTTGATCGAGAATACAACGTCAATTCATTTGCAGCAAGATTGCAACTTGAATTAGATGATGAAGAAGGCATTTACGCATTAGCGAAATTTAATAATAATGAACAATAAAACTGTTAGAGCTGTATGCTCTAACAGTTTTTTTATTTGGATTAATATTGCTAGTATGTTTCTTCTTTTAGAATAAAATCCAGTATTTCATGTGTCTTCAATTTAGTATTTGCATCATTTTATCTATCTAATCCAAAGTTGGCTATCCAAATAAATAATAATTTTGACATAAAACGACTTTTATTTATCTATTCGACGAATTACGACAAATAAATCACAACTATATTTGATATGATATTTCAGAAATCTAATATTTTATTATTCAAAGCGAGGTAGAAGAATGATGGTGTGAATTTAGCTGAATTTGCTCATGAGGCTTCTGGTAAAAAAGAAGTGTGTATATCGAGAAGATTAGAAAAGTTCGAAAAAGGAGAACGGAACATGGAAATACAAACTTACAAGTATCCTAGACAAAAGATTAATGGGATTTGGCTAATAATTGCTGGAGCAGCAATGTTTTTACTTTTAATAAAACATAACGGCTATCCAAACGTTTGGCCTTTTATTATTGTTTATACATTAGGAATGATATGGCAATTGAACTCTAAAACTAGGAAGAAATTTGCAGTTGGTTCTGGAACACCGGAACAAAAGAAGTGGGCTAATTTTTCAATGATTATATTGGCTATTTTAGTTTTTCTCATTTTTCATTTTGTTGGTGATGATTATAGAAATTGCTGGCTATTAATTCTTTTAGCTGTAGGTGTTCATTTTTTAATGTTTATTCCGGTACATGGAAAAATGATGTTTTTTCTATCCATCATTTTAATAATCAATTCATTCATAGGATTAATCATTACTAACGTAAATCTAGATGTCTTTTTTGTAGTAGATGGTTTAATGAAAATTTTAGTTGGTGTAATTTTTATTAGGTTAAGTCCTATTGATTTTTAAAATACAGTTGATTAATACATTAGAAAAGAAGGCGTAGTAATGATATTTTTTATGTTAGCTATTAGTGTAGGATTAATATTTTTTGTTCATTATATAACGAAACAGATGTTTAAATACGAAGCAAATCACCTAAGTTCAAAAAAACGCTTTTTAATAAATCTTTTGCAATTTGTTAGATTTGCACCAGTAATTGCATTACTGGTAATATACATACTGGTTTTAACAACTTTGCACACGAAAACAGGTATTCGACTATCTCATGCATGGTATGCTGCGCAATTTGTACGAAAATTATAAAAAAGGCGGTGGAAATGAATCTACCACCTTTTTTATATGCTAGTATTTCACGCTTTCATTTGTTGATTTTCTTCAAATGATTGAAAATCACGCCAAATCTCATTCATCTTTTGTCTACCAACATCAACCATCGGATTAAACTGAATCGCAGCTTGTTGACGCACAGTGTGGACATTTTGAATTGCTTGTTGTAAATGTTTTTCAACCGAATTAGATGTTTTATTAGCTTGTTTTACGATTGAATATCCAGCGACAGTACCTTGCGCCATCGCGATTTTCCCGCTTTCAATTCCGGTAATATTTCCAGCAACAAATAAACCTGGAAGAGGGGTATCCATTTCTTCTGAATGGAGCGGGACATGCCCACCAAGTTCAGGGATGTAATGGAACGGACAACCTGCTACAGCGGCAAGCTCAGCAAGCGGATATAAACCTCCGGCTATACAAACGAAGTCTGCCTCATATATCTTTTCTGATCCGTTAATAATATTCCCTTTAGAGTCAATGTTAGCAACACGTACACCCTCTACTTGATCTGTACCGATAATTTCAAGTGCAGCTTTACGAAGATGAAGCGGCGTCCCGTTTATTTTCATGCCGCTATTTGGATAAAATGTTAATCCAGCTTTTCGAATCCAATCATATTTCATAAAACGGCTACCTATACGTAGGAAGGGAGATGGGGCGAGGTGAGCCGCATTTAAGAGTGAGTTTAAAACTTCTTCTGGTTCACCGGCCTTTTGGCTTAATTCGCTTTTTTCRGGRAGTACAATATGWTCYACTKTRATKCCAGCTAATTGYAATTCRTTTAAAATRGCGAATGACAAAATATTAGCACCGATAATGATTCCTTTTTTACCAACTTGAACGCGGTGAACATTTGTCATAACTTGAGCTGCTCCAATTGACATAACTCCTGGAAGTGTCCATCCAGGAAGGGGAATGGAATACTCAGCAGCCCCAGTAGCAATTAGTACGAACGGTGCTTCTARCGTACCGATATTTGTATGCACGAACCAAGACCTCTCATCTTCATCTAAGTTATATACGGAAACACCGCACCGAATTTCGACTGAAAGGGATTTTGCTTCTTCATGAAGGCGCTTTGATTCTTCTATTCCGTTCCACCATTCCCCAGTAGGCTCTTGATGCAACTGTCCTAACAATCTCCCGCCCGGCTTCATAAATTCATCAATAACAAGTACGTTAAGTCCAAAACGTGCACAAGAGATGGAAGCTGATAATCCTGYTGGTCCTGCGCCAATAATAATTACATCGATCATCGCTTTTTCACCATCTCTCTCACGATATTTGGATGCTGTTTTCCGCTTTCAACAACCATATCGTTTTCAACTACAGTTAAGCAAGCTCGTACATTCGTTTGATTGTTTACAGTCACGCGGCATTCAGAACAATGCCCGATATTACAATAAAAACCTCGCGGAGTTCCGCTATCTTCATGCACTCTTAACGTTCTTATTCCGTTTGCAAGTAGAGCGGCCGCTATCGTTTCATGTCCATATGCTTCATATTGTTGACCATTAAATTGAAAATTGATACGCTGACTACTATTTAAACTACCTAAAATAGGGTGATGTGTAATTCTACTCATTGATTGTCACCTACCGCTCCAAAAGTAACTGCACGCACTGGCGGTTGATATTTTAATGGAATTTCATTTTGGGATATGTTAGGATTCGCATTTTCTACCATTCGWTCTATCRTCATTCTACATGTKCKACCRCYRCAAAAWCCCATRCCAGCACGTGTTCTTAGTTTTARYTCWCKWGCYGAGCAATTATATTCARCAATTGTCGATTGAAGTTGTCCGTATGTAACTTCTTCACAACGACAAACAATTAAGTTCTCTTTATTCGTCATATGTATTCCTCCTCTAGTTCGGTTTACATAAATTATTATGCAAAAACTATGCCAATATAGAGGAGGAGAGGGATTATTGTAACCCTAGTCTTTTTAAACGGTTATATAAAGTGGCCCTCGTTACCCCAAGTTGTTTCGCACATTCTAATTTATTACCATCTAAAATGCGTAAAGCTCTTTCAATTACCTTTTTCTCGTGCTCATCCATTTCTTCTTGTAAAGAAAGAATCGTATTATTATTGCTGATTAATAAGGAATGAGCTGTATGATTGTCTAAAGTATCATTTGTATGAAACGGTAAATATTCTTGTTTTATAATGCCGTCTGTCGCAAATACGACGAGTCTTTCAACTACGTTGCGGAGCTCGCGAATATTACCAGGCCAATTGTAATGAAGCAGTTCATGCATAATATTTGAAGGTAAGTCGCGAATAGGCCTGTTATAGTTTATTGAAAAATCGTTTAAGAAGGAATAGGTTAATTCGATAATATCCTCTCGTCTTTCGCGCAGCGGTGGAATAAGCAAGCTAACTACATTTAAGCGATAGTATAAATCTTCTCGGAAAGTTCCTTTTCTCATTTCTTCTTGTAAATCACGATTTGTAGCAGCGATAATGCGGAAATCGATATGTATTTCTTTTTCTCCACCAACTCGGTAGTACTTTCGTTCCTGCAGTACACGCAAAAGTTTCACTTGCATATCGAGCGGCATTTCGCC
>NZ_JBFTMA010000642.1:0-3149 GCF_056396725.1 Bacillus sp. 05T31 | reverse complement strand
GTAAAAGAAGATTGTGAAAAAATAAAGAAATTCTTAGGAGAATACACAGTAAAAGAAATGAAGCCTATAGAAATAAAAGGAGAAATAGAGCATTTTACTGCGTATGATGAATATGAAACTCTAAAAAAGAACACGGACAGCTTAAAAAAGGCAGTTACTCTAACATCTTTACGAAGAGTCATAAGTTTCAATGAAGAAGGTATTATAGAAGATAAATTTATAATTGTAAGAAAAGTAGAAGACTTTGATAAAGAAATAGAAGGTGAAATTCTATCTCATCCAAAATGTATTTATACAGTTATTGAAGATGGAAGATGGGCAACTGGTGGAAAAAGTATTGATCATAACGTGGAGGCTAGTTTAAGAAAAGTAGCAATAGAAAAAGGGTATGAACTTTTGGGACTAGTGTATATAAATCTATTACTTACCACTTATGAAGATGGGTTTGAACGTATATTTTTAGAAATTTATGCACCTGTAAAATAATAGAGACATGTATTGACCTGTGAGTAACTCCTAGGTTTAAGCTGAAGATATCATCTTGGTCCTCAACCTTTGCTTTTGCAGTGCTATTTAAAAAAATCTATCCTGGGCAGAGTTTTATCCAATTTGTAAAAGATAAATTCAAGAATAAACTTAAATTATCTGTGATTCTTACTGTCAGTATGATTCAAGCTTTCATATTTTTAATGATTATGTTTCTGATATCTAAAAATAGTGAAGTAGACTCTATTTTTACTGTATCTTCATGGGGAATGCTAATCTATTTCTTTGTTAAAAACTTTCTTGCAGGGCCACTAGGAGAAGAAATAGGTTGGAGAGGTTTCGCTCAAATTGAGCTCCAAAAGAAGCATTCGCCATTAAAAGCTTCGATAATCATAGGATTTTGGTGGGGGATGTGGCATCTACCCATATGGTTTACTACAGGGTTTATGGGCATTGATTTAATCAAATATATTCTATTCTTCATGATTTCAATCATATCTATTAAGATCATCATGACAGCATTTTATAACTTAAATCAAAATTTAATCATCCCAATCATCATCCACCAATTCTTTAATTTTTTTATTGGCATAATAAACGGAAACTTAATTGATTTACTCATGTATAACGCAATTTTTTATTTAGTAGTAGCAGTTTTTATGATTGTTATAAATCCAAAGAGAATATTGTATGGAAGGGAAGATACGAATAGTAGGCATAGAAAGTACTATAGGGCATAGTGATAGATTTATTGGACTTTTTTATGAAAAACAAGGAAATCAAATTTAGTGATGGAAAATATAATTATAAGTATATCGCTATTGGAAGATGGTGAATTATGAAAAATAATATAAATGTTTATATAGGGGTAGTTGCAGCTGTAAGCATTTTTGTACTCTCGATAGTTTTTCTATATTTTAATCCATATAGTCATCAATCACCTAGTAAAGAAGCATTTGGTACTGTTTCTTTCATGGTCTTGCTTCCTTCTTTTTTAGCAATTATTGCAGCATTTGCTAGGAAAACTATTTTAATGATACTTTGTGGCGTTTGGTTTTTACCAGTAACCCTTTATCTCGGGATAGCAGTAATCCCGGGTGTTTGGAACTTATATATTTTGTTTTTAATTTGTTATTTTTTATCAATTGGTTGGATGAAAAAGAGAAATAGTTAAAAATAACAGTACTCTTTTAGCTTTTATTTAAGTAGCTAAGGATGAAAGATGGAGGTGTGTAATGAGGCGAGAACTATCGAAATTGGCAGACGTACTAGTCAATCATTCAACTAAAGTACAACCTGGTGATCAAGTATTAATTCAAAGTGTTACTGAAATAGATCCGATAGTAGTTCGTGAAATTATTAAATCAGTGGAAAAAGCAGGGGGGGATGCGCATGTATCAATGCGTGATGTTTCTGTTACGAGGCAATTGATTTTGTCAGGATCTGAAGAGCAATTTAAGTTATTTGCAGATTGGGAGTGTTATCGCTTAAGTAAGATGCAAGTATATATTAATCTCCGTAGTCCTAGAAATGCATACGAATTAGCGGATGTACCAGCAGAAAAAATGAAATTATATCAAAAGATATTTGGAAAAGCTCATAGTGAAGCAGTGTATAAAACAAGATGGGTGACAACAAGAATCCCGAATGAAGCCTCTGCGCAAGAAGCGAATATGAGTACTGGGGCTTATGAAAAATTTTATTATGATGTTTGTACGTTAGATTATAATAAAATGTCCAAAGCAATGGAGCCGTTAAAAGAATTAATGGAARAGACAAAGGAAGTAAAGATTATTGGGGAAGGTACGGATTTGAAATTTTCAATTGAAGGAATCGGTGTTTTAAAGGGGGAAGGTACGGATAATATCCCTGATGGTGAAATGTATACAGCACCTGTCAAAGATTCAGTAAATGGCGTAGTAACTTTCAATACAGTATCTGTTCAACAAGGTTATGCGTTTCAAAATATAAAGTTACATATTAAGCATGGAAAAATAATAGAGGCATATGCAAATGATACAGAGCGAATAAATCAAATTCTTGATACGGATGAGGGAGCACGATATATTGGAGAATTTGCACTAGCTTTTAATCCTTATATATTACACCCGATGAACAATACGTTATTTGATGAAAAAATAAATGGTAGTTATCATCTAGCGATTGGAGATTCGTTACAAGGTGCAGACAACGGGAATACATCAGCGATACATTGGGATTTAGTAAACATTCAAAGGCCAGAGTATGGCGGGGGTGAAATTTGGTTTGATGACGTACTGATTAGAAAAGATGGGGATTTCGTTTTACCAGAGTTATTCGGATTAAATGAAGAGAATTTAAAAAGGTAAAGAGCTTTATTTAGAGTGTGTAAAGTAGATTAAAATACAACATATCAAACTAAGTGATTTATCGTATCACTTTCCTCCAAAATTTATAGAATTCTACTTTCACTAATGTTGTAGTGATCAGACTAAGCTTGTATGTATATATTTTATGTATTCTTAAAGAGTGGGTTCTATTCACTTGAAATAGCTTTGCTCATCTAAATTTGATATTATGTTCAAGCGTAAGTTTCTGTTCTTAAGTTGATAGGCATCTGGCGGGACCCCATACTATAAAATTAATTGCTATTAATATTAATGTGTATTTAAAAGTTTGAGGAG
>NZ_JBFTMA010000641.1:0-2618 GCF_056396725.1 Bacillus sp. 05T31 | reverse complement strand
CGATAGCTCGTTGTTCATAACCATTCTCTCGACTTATGCATGCTTCAATCCACCTTCTCGTATCTTCACGAGTGAACGGTGGATATTTTTCTGGTACAACTAAATGCTTTGTTACTTCTGTATCTAATGACCATTTATATCGATCTTCTACATCGTCTTGTGTCAATTCTCTTAATTGAACGAATGGTACATTCATTTTGCTATCCCCTTTTCATTTCCCGATAGAAAACCCTTCAAAAACTCTTCCTCCATACTGCTCTAACGTATTTTCTATAAAACTAATTAATTCATTTTTCTTCTCGGTTTTATAAAAATGATCAAAAGCCGCTACAAAATGTTCTGCATATTGCTCGTCATACCTTCTTAACACTCTAATAAACCATTTTGAATTTCCAAKCCAYTGACCATTTACCCTTAAAACATATTCATGTACTAAATCAGCTAATAAATTGGCGATGAACAATTCTTCTTCTCTCTTTGTTGCACCAATGAAATCATCCAAGGTATCCGTAATAAAATAGCGTTTCTGCTTCATCGTTTCTTCTGACCATTTTTTTGGTCCTTTATTTAATAAATCATTCGCTTCTCTTTTAAGTGTCTCTACAATTTCATCTTTTCCTTTTAGCACAATCCCTTCTGAAACTAATTGAGGTAATGAAGGTCTCCCGCGCTCACAATCACTTTTAAAGAAGGTTTTATACGTTTCAAAATTATGTACAAATACTTCAACAGGCCACCCATTACTATAGAAAGATTCTCTATAACAAGATGACAAACTTTGGTCGAATATTACAATATCAAGGTCAGATGTTTTCGTAGCCTCTCCTCTAGCAACACTTCCCCCTAGTAAAGCAACATCACAATTCGGAAATTGTGATGTGATTATGCTTTGTGCCGCTTCAATTGGTTTCATAGCCTTTCCTCTTTTCTTATTTCACTTTCTTTTTTTCAGCTCTTTCTCTTGTCTTTTTCATATAGGATTCTGCATCTGGTGTTTTACATGACGTCGCACCATGATCAACTTCTACTTTTCCAATTTCGCGTGCAATTTCAATTGCTTGTTGTTCTAAAGCTTCATTTCGAATCCCTATCGCAATTAAAGCTCTATTCATCGCTTCTCTTTTTCGATTTTTTTCATTATGTATATGAACTTTAATCTCTTCTAAATACGGTAAGAAAAAGTCATCGTCTAACGTTTTATTTTTTATAGCGATATTCGCTAATAATGACCAACCTGCTCTTCCAATCCATTCATCATCAGACTTCGTCCATTCTTCCATTCTTTCTATCGCGATTGGCGACGTACATATAGCTGTCATAAGAACGTCCATTAAACAATAATAATCGACTTCTCCAACCCATTCATTTAGCTGATCTGACGTTAGTTTCTTCGGATTTAAAATCATTGTTGCTAAAGTCATTGCGTCCATATTTTTTGTTTCCCATAATGAGATTGCTAAATCATGATCCCTTTTTATCCTCTTTTTCAACAATTTTAAATTTGCAAAACTAACTCCAAATAACGGCTCTTTTGCCCCATGATTTTTAAAGATTTTACGGTTTTGTTCTGTCCCATACTCTTCTAGTTGCTGCATTACTTCTTCAAGTAACATAKATCCACCTCTTTTATRTWTTWTGTTGMCTTCAYATATGTATGTACGATATATTCTACATTAYTTTTTGGTTTTCCTATATTTATTTTTTWAATACGGTATGTGAAATTTTTATTGATGTATTTTAAAAYAAMAAACATCCTCTTCCTTATTTTTCACACGGTTGTTCATTCACRCTCTGTATACAATACTCCTCTAGCGCATTCAACGGGTTTATTATGTTCCTTCCTATTATATTTTCTACCCTTGTAGTAGCGTCTACCATAGATAATTGTGCAACTGAAAGCATTTCGTTTCTATCTTTCATAATTTCATATAAATACTTTTCTAATTTARCATCATGCTCTTCTTTACGCCCTTGCATAATTAACTCAAATATCCCTTCTATCACTTCTACTTTTACTTGTATGGATTTATTATTCTGCTGAGCGTATAGTCTTAAACGTTCCATCGTTCCTGAAACAGTACGGTTATTTGTAAATAGTATTGTCTGTGGCTCTTCAACCTGACAAATCATTTCAAAGAATGGTTCATCAATTTTCAATATAGGTATGTCTATTTTGAAATTCTCATCTAATAGCGTAATATAATCTGTACAAGTTAATAAAAGTGTATCTACATCACTTTTGGCTATATACTTTATAATATCTTTTAAATTATTTCGTGCTTGTTCTTTTTCAAAATCATAATCTTTTTTTAATATGCATGATAAGATGGGATCTACAAAATGGAGTATTTCGATTCCAAAAGATTGCAATGCTCGGTCAATGTATTCAATATTTGAATGATGAGCATGTAAACAAGCTAGTTTTTCCATACTTATCCTTCCTTTCTAAAGCAAAAAACATGAATAAACCATTTTACATACAGTTCCATTCATTTAATTCTTGTTTCATTTTTTCAAACCTGCAAAACAGTGAAATCTTACATACTTTTTAACAAACTTTTTTGCGCTTGTAAAAAAGTTTTTTTGCATTTCCCCCTCTAAAATTGCTAATATAGTAG